>NZ_JAMWYY010000067.1:9550-15746 GCF_024305175.1 Flavobacterium sp. | reverse complement strand
AAAAGCTGCCTCATTAGAGGCAGCTTTTTTACTTATATAAGATATTATTATTATAGTAATGCATCTATAGCATCAGTATAGGTTTGCTTAGGTGCAACACCTACCTGCCTGCCAACTACTTCTCCATTCTGGAAAACAAGTACTGTAGGGATATTCCTGATACCATATTTAGCGGCAAATTCCTGGTTAGCATCTACATCTACTTTACCAACTACTGCTTTACCGTCATATTCTTTACTTATTTCTTCAATTATTGGTCCTACCATGCGGCATGGGCCACACCATGCTGCCCAAAAATCTACTAATACAGGTTTATCTGACTTCAACACTACATCTTCAAACGTAGCATCTGTTATTGCTTGTGCCATATTATATATAATTCTAAAGGTTTATAATTACAAATTTAGGTATTAAAAAAATATTTAACCGTTAAAGATATATTAGATTTAACTATACAAACATAGATAAAAATTATTAAGAAATTTAATTCAATTTAAAATTCACCTGCATCCGCTCAAGTTCCTGCAATAGTTCATTAGAGATATTTATTTTCAGTTTACGGCTTGGCATAGTCAGTTTTGTTACCACCTGCACATCCTCTACATCGGCTACAACGGTATCAGTAATTTCATCCTGCATTTCGCCATCAACCATTTCTTCGGCATCGCCCACTGCGCTTGTAATGGCCACCTGCCGTGTAACCTTTTCAAGTTCCATTACTTCAAACATAACTGAGTGGTCGCCACGGTTGCTCTTGAATAATTGCTGCAATCCGGTTATAACATGTTCTTTAAGTTCGGCAACATTAAACTGTATAACGAGTTTTTTAGCGAAAGTGGTTAAAACATCCTGTAAATATTGTATGGTGATGAATTGCAGACGCGGTTCGCCGCGCTTTCCTTCGGCATTTACCCAGCCTTCGCGCACCAGTACTTTAATATAAGTAAAGTTATTCGGGATTAAAAAATGCCTGAACTTAAGGTATTCCTCGCCATATATTCTGAATTCGTGGCTTTCGTCATAACCTTCAAGCACAAAGGCGGCCCATCCTTTACCGTTTTTGGCGACCTTGTGCTGTACTCCTGTAATGATGCCTCCAAAGCTCAAATTCTTAGTTACGTGCTGCTCAAGGTTTTTAAGCGCATCGAGCTTTGAATTGCAAAAATACTTCATCTCGAACTTATAGTCGTCCAGCGGGTGGCCGGAAATATAAATACCGACAACCTCTTTTTCTTTGGCAAGCTTTTCCATAGTACTCCATTCTTCACAAGGTGGTACTACAGGTTCGGGTATCTGTACTTCACTGGCCTCGCCAAAAAGGCTTACCTGCGCCGAGTTTTCATTTTCCTGGAATTTGGCTCCATAGCGCATAGCCTTCTCTAAAAAGCTGATATTGTCACCCTCATCAAGGTGGAAGTACTGTGCCCTGTGTGTATCTGTAAAGCAGTCAAAACCACCTGCAAGGGCAAGGTTTTCAAACGCTTTTTTGTTAGCGGCACGAAGGTCTACACGCTTTGCCAGGTCAAATATCGATTTATACCTGCCATTTTTGCGGCTTTCTACAATAGTATCTACTGCACCGGCGCCCACGCCTTTGATGGCACCCATACCAAAGCGCACCGCATTCTGGTCGTTTACGGTAAACTTGTAAAACGATTCGTTAACATCAGGTCCTAGTACCTGCAAGCCCATACGCTTACACTCTTCCATAAAAAAGGTTACCTGCTTAATATCATTCATGTTGTTACTAAGCACCGCCGCCATATATTCAGCAGGGTAGTGGGCTTTAAGGTAGGCTGTCTGGTAGGCTACCCAGGCATAGCAGGTAGAGTGGCTTTTATTAAAGGCATAACTTGCAAAGGCTTCCCAGTCTTTCCATATCTTTTCGAGTGTGGCAGGGTTATGGCCTTTAGCGGCAGCCTGCTCTACAAACTTGGGTTTCATTTTGTCCAGTACGTCCTTTTGCTTTTTACCCATTGCCTTACGCAAAACGTCGGCTTCGCCTTTGGTAAAGCCTGCCAGCTTTTGCGAGAGCAGCATCACCTGTTCCTGGTAAACGGTAATGCCATAGGTTTCCTTTAGGTATTCCTCGCAGGCATCAAGGTCATACTTTATTTCTTCCTCGCCGTTCTTCCTGCGGATAAAACTCGGGATGTATTCCAGCGGCCCCGGGCGGTACAACGCGTTCATGGCAATAAGGTCGGCAAAAACCGTAGGCTTAAGCTCCTTCATGTATTTTTGCATACCGGGCGATTCGTACTGGAATATACCTACTGTTTCACCACGCTGGAAAAGCTCGTATGTCTTCTGGTCATCTATCGGGAAGTTATCAGGGTCGAGTTCTTTACCTGTGCGGTACTTTACCAGCTTAACAGTATCTTTTATCAGCGTAAGGGTTTTAAGCCCGAGGAAGTCCATTTTCAGTAGCCCCGCACTCTCTACCACAGAGTTGTCAAACTGGGTTACATACAGGTCGGAATCTTTTGCTACCGAAACGGGTACAAAATTAGTTATATCATCAGGTGTAATAATTACCCCGCAGGCATGTATGCCCGTGTTTCGTAATGAACCCTCAAGCACTTTAGCCTGCTGTATGGTTTCGGCAGTAAGGTCTCCGCCATCTGCCATTGCCATTAGCTCCTGCACTCTCTCAAATTCTTCCGAACGCAGCGAGCCGCGCAGTGCCGCAGCATCAAGATTAAATATCTTGGCGAGCTTCATGTTGGGTATTAGCTTGGCAATTTTATCCGCTTCAAACAAAGGCAGGTCGAGCACCCTGGCCGTATCGCGGATAGAAGATTTTGCCGCCATCGTACCATAGGTAATAATCTGAGCTACCTGGTTGGCACCATACTTATTGATAACATAATCCATAACCCTGCTTCGGCCTTCGTCATCAAAATCGATATCAATATCGGGCATCGATATACGGTCGGGGTTAAGGAAACGCTCAAAAAGCAGATCGTAGGCAATCGGGTCTATATTGGTAATCCCCAGGCAGTAGGCAACGGCACTGCCCGCAGCCGAACCACGCCCCGGGCCAACTGATACCCCAAGGTTACGGGCTTCGGCTATAAAGTCCTGCACAATGAGAAAGTATCCCGGGTAGCCGGTATTCTCTATTGTTTTTAACTCAAAATCAAGGCGCTCGCGTATAGCATCTGTTATTTCTCGATAACGTTTTTTAGCACCTTCATAAGTAAGGTGGCGCAGGTATTTATTTTCCCCCCGCTTACCACCGTCCGCATTATCTTCGGCTACCAGAAATTCTTCCGGTATCCCGAATTTTGGAAGGAGCACATCCCGATAAAGTGAGTAAGCCTCCACCTTATCTACTATTTCCTGTATATTGATTATAGCATCGGGTAAATCCTGAAAGAGTTTTTTCATCTCTTCACCCGGCTTAAAGTAATATTCGTTATTGGGCAGCCCGTAACGGAAACCACGCCCGCGCCCTTTTGGTGTGGCCAGTTTTTCGCCGTCTTTTACGCATAGTAAAATGTCATGTGCATGGGCATCCTCTTTATTTATATAATAGGTGTTGTTGGTGGCAACAAATTTTACATTGTGCCTGCGCGCCAGCTTTATGAGTGACTGGTTAACCCTGTCTTCATCTTCCTGCCCGTGGCGCATCAGCTCTATATAGAAATCGTCGGCAAAGGTTTGCTTCCACCACAGCAGGGCTTCCTCTGCCTGGTTTTCGCCCATGTTAAGCACCTTATTCGGTATTTCGCCATACAGGTTGCCCGATAATACTATTATATCTTCTTTATATCTTTCAATAACCCTTTTGTCGATACGCGGCACATAATAAAAACCATCTGTATAGGCTATAGATGACATTTTTGCGAGGTTATGGTAACCTTGTTTGTTCTTGGCAAGCATTACCACCTGGTAACCGTTATCTTTCCGGGTTTTATCGGTGTGGTTGTCGCACACAAAAAACTCGCAGCCCACAATAGGCTTCATGATTACCTCGGTGGGTTCTTCTCCGCGTTCCTCTGCTTCTTTGTTTTTAGCCTCTGCCGCTTTGTTGTGGTTAAGCACATTGCTCACAAAATGAAACGCCCCCATCATGTTGGCATGATCGGTCATGGCTACGGCAGGCATTTTATACTTTGCGGCAGCCTTTACAAGCTCTGGCACCGATATGGTAGATTGCAGTACCGAAAACTGGGTGTGGTTGTGCAGGTGTACAAAGTCGACCTCTCTAAGGTCGCGCTTTTGTTGTACGGTTGGTTCCTGCGGAGTATGGGCAACCTTAAGTTTTTCAAGACGCTTGCGTATTTCATCGGATGCCGCCTTTAAGTTTATGTGCTTAAGCCCGATTAGCTGTATTGGTTGCGGGTTGCGGGTTTTAAAATCATGAAAATAGGAGGGGTGCACGTCAAGCTCCTCATGTGTGTATACTTCACGCTTTACAAGCTCGAGGAAGCAGCGGGTGGTAGCCTCTACGTCGGCAGTAGCATTGTGTGCTTCGGCAAATGGTTCGCCAAACAGGTATTCGTGCAGTTCTGTAAGGGTTGGCAGCTTAAACTTACCGCCACGCCCGCCGGGCAGCTGCAGCAGTTCTGCTGTTATCTCTGTACAGGTATCAAGTATCTTCATGCCGCCCAGCGGGCTCTCCATACCATGGCGGTGAAACTCGCAGCCCATGATATTTACGTCAAACCCAACATTCTGGCCAACTATAAACTTAGATTTTGCAACGGCTTCGTTAAACTTTACAAGTACTTCTTTAAGGCTAACGCCCTGCTCTGTGGCAAGCTCTGTACAAATGCCGTGTATGCGTTCTGCATCATAAGGTATATTAAAACCTTCGGGTTTAATCAAATAATCCTGGTGCTCTATAAGCGTGCCCATATCGTCATGAAGCTGCCAGGCTATCTGTATGCAGCGGGGCCAGTTATCAGTATCGGTTACGGGCGCATCCCACCGCTTGGGCAATCCGGTTGTCTCAGTGTCAAATATCAGGTACATAACAAGCTGTGGTTTTGAGAGTTATACTATTGCCCTGAAGTTAAGGACAACCTTTCAAAATTACACTATTATAACGCAGGACACAACCTTAAATTATCAACAACAAAAAAACCACCCGAAGGTGGTTTTCTAAAATGTACGTATCTATTATATTAATAGTTACCGCCACGGTTGTAGTCTCCGCCTCCGCGGTTAAAGCCACCACCGCCGCTACGGTTGTTGTTTCTGTTAAAGCCACCGCCGCCACGGTTGTTACCAAAACTTCTTCTGTTATCCTGCTGCGGCCTTGGTTCTGCCTTGTTAACAACTATTGTCCTTCCCTGAACAGTTGCTCCGTTCAGCTCTTCAATAGCCTTTAAGGCTTCATTATCGTCCGGCATCTCAACAAAACCGAAACCTTTACTCCTGCCGGTTTCCCTGTCTGTAATTATCTTTACAGAACTAACCGGGCCATAAGCCTCAAAAGACTCTCTTAAATCTGCTTCCTCTATACTGAACGGAAGGCTTCCAATAAATATATTCATATAAAAAAAATTTAGTGCCTCAGCTATGCAAATGTACTTTAATTTATATACAAATCAGTATTTTTCAGTGAATTAATATTTTTTTAATACACTAAAGCAAACAAAACAGCCCCACTTGTAGCGGGGCTGCTGTAGTATTGTATATGTAAAACGGTATTATTCAAGACCTGTAATGGGTACTTTATAGAAAAAACCGTTCTGGAAATTTACCACCGCGCCTGTTTCATCTACGGCATTAAAGCGGAATGTTCCTGATATGTAACCTCTTTCAAAATTCGTTTCGCCCGGCCTGTCGCTTATTTCTATAAGGCCGTCGCCTAAATCTGTACCTGTTGTATAATCAAAGCTAAGCCCGTCTGCCTCTAAAGCATAAGAAGCCCTGTTACTGTCGTTTACCCCTAACTGGAATGCCATGCCCGGAGTAGAAGAAACCGTACGCAGCACCACTGTTTCAAACCCGTTGGTTGCTGTAATGGTTAAAGCACCGCCAACACCAAGGGTAGCGCTGTATTCTGTAGCCTTCCATAACTCATTATCTTTAAGCCCCTGCACCGCAGGCGTATTAAATTTCACATCTTCTTCGCATGAGGTTAAAGCCACCAACAGCACTAATAGTGATAAAAATTTTTTCATTATTATATAGTTAGAAAAAGGTAAACCAAATTTTTACAACGACAAAAATAGTTTTTTAT
>NZ_JAMWYY010000067.1:0-9540 GCF_024305175.1 Flavobacterium sp. | reverse complement strand
ATAATAGAAATCATAATAAAAATTAATAATGTGAAATATCTAAAACAGAAATATTCTTAAAACTTATAATCATAAACGTTTGTTTACCAAACTTTCTTATATTTGCAGCCTTAATTAACAAAGGGGTCGGGAACCCCAAAATTTAATCTAAAGATTATGCCTGTAAAAATCAGATTACAAAGACACGGTAAAAAAGGTAAACCTTTTTACTGGGTAGTAGCGGCTGACAGCCGTTCTAAGAGGGATGGTAAATTCCTTGAAAAACTGGGTATTTACAACCCAAACACTAACCCTGCAACAATAGAGCTAAACCTTGACAGCGCTGTACAGTGGCTGCACAATGGTGCACAGCCTACTGATACTGCAAGGGCTATCCTTTCTTATAAAGGAGCTTTACTTAAGCACCACCTTGACGGCGGTGTGCGCAAAGGCGCTTTAACACAGGAGCAGGCTGATGAAAAGCTTGCAAAATGGTTAGAGGAAAAAACAGCTAAGATTGAAGGTAAGTCTAAAGGCTTATCTGACGCTAAGGCTGATGCCAGAGCTAAAGCGCTTGAAGCTGAGAAAAAAGTTAACGAAGACCGTGTTGCTGCCGCTAAGCAGGCAGAGGCGGAAGCTGCCGCTGCCGAAGCACCTGTTGCTGAAGGCGAAGAGGCTGCTGCTGAACCGGCTAACGAAGAAAACAGCGAAGAAACCCAGGCTTAATTTTAAATTGGCGTTTAATGCGTAAAGAAGATTGTTTCTATTTAGGCAAGATCGCCAAAAAATTCAGCTACAAAGGCGAGGTACTGGCATGGCTTGATACCGATGAGCCAGGGTTGTACGAAAATCTGGAATCAGTGTTTGTTGAAATAAACAAACATCTGGTTCCTTTTTTTATTGTAAGCAGTTCGCTGCACAAAAACGATTTCCTGCGAATCCGGTTTGAGGATATTAACAATGAAGATGATGCCGACGGCATTATGAGCTGCGGCCTTTACCTGCCGCTTACGGTACTGCCTAAACTGGAAGGCAACCGTTTTTACTTTCACGAAATTATAGGCTTTACAGCCGAAGACCAAAGACTTGGCGACATAGGCATTATTACCGGAATTAATGATAACTCGGCACAACCGCTTTTTGAAATAAAAAAAGGGGAGACCGAGATATTGGTACCCATGATTGATGATTTTATTGTTAAGGTTGACCGCGAAAACAAAAAAATCATTCTTAATACTCCTGAAGGCCTTGTTGATCTTTACCTTAGTTAATTAAGGTTTAATTATGAGTATAATGCATGAAAGGTTCGCTGCATTTACTTATCTTCATTATTACAATCAAATTATATTATGTCTGTTTTCCGGTTCAAGCAATTTAGTGTAAATCAGGATAAATGTGCCATGAAGGTAGGTACCGATGGTGTGCTGCTTGGCGCATGGGCACCTTTGGAGCATAATCCTTTCAGTATACTGGATATTGGCACAGGCACAGGAGTTGTGGCACTGATGCTGGCACAGCGAAGCACAGCCGAACAAATAGATGCACTTGAAATTGTGGATGAGGCATATGAACAGGCTGTAGAAAACTTTGAAGAAAGCCCCTGGGGCGACCGCCTTTTTTGTTACCATGCCGGGCTGGACGAATTTGTTGATGAAATGGAAGATGAGGAGTATGACCTTATAGTATCTAACCCGCCTTTTTACAGTGAAGATTACAGTAGCGGCAATGCAGAGCGTGACATGGCGCGCCAGGCGGCCTCTATGCCATTTGATGAACTTGCCGAAGCAGCATCATTGTTACTGTCGGGAGAAGGGATATTTGCACTTATTCTGCCTTATAAAGAAGAGGAAGGCTTTATTAAGCTGGCGGAAGAATATTCGTTATTCCCGTATAAAATTACAAGAGTAAAAGGTGCGCCGCAATCCGAAATAAACCGCAGCCTCATAGCCTTTAAAAAAGCGCCGCAGGATACTGCTGCAACAGATGAGCTTACTATAGAAACGGCGCGGCATCAATACACTTCTGAATATATAGCGCTCACTAAGGACTTTTACCTGAAGATGTAGTAACTACAGGCCAATTACCACACCCATTGTTGGTGTTATAAAGGTATTGCGTGGCGGCTTAGAGCCCATGTACTCATAATCATTTCTCAGCCAACGGTTAGCATTTACCCAAAACAAATTGGTAATACCCAGTTTTTGGCAGTAGTTGTCATTAATGGCTTTGTGTACTTCTATTGCAGTTATATCTTTAACAGCTGGCTTAACTACATTCTGGTTTAGCGTGTTGTAATGCCCAATAATTTCCATTACCACAAAAGCGCCTTCTTTCGGTAGTACCAGCTCATATTTTTCAAGGTCTATCTTCGCTTCATTACCGCTTTCAGGTTTTAGTTCGGCAATAATATTGTGCCCGGTAAGCTCCTCCGCAGGTATATAGCTTTTATAAGACCCTGTTTCGCCTCCGGCCTCAACATATTCCTGCACATAATCTTTCCTCGCGCAGAGGTATATCCTGACAACTGTGGTATATTTTATCTTAGCCAGTTTAAGCCATACCGCTTTAAGCGGAACATCGCGCCCTGAAGGGTTATCAATAAAAACTGCCAGCTGATGGCCTGTGCCTATCGGCTGGTTTTTAGCTTTCTTAAAATTATATTCGCCTATAAGTGTATCTTTTGCCGAAGAGACTATTACCTCTGCCAGTTCAATAGCTTTAGGTTTTAAATAGAGCTCTGCTTTAATTTCATGCCTGTTAACTATTTTGTGCTCATAGCCAATACTGCTTATTTCTGCCGTGTCATAATCAGATGTAGGCAGTGTAAGAACGCCTGTTTCGTTGGTGTAAAGTCCATCTACAGGCTTACCCTCTTTTTTAAAGACTACCGCAGCATAAGGAATGCCCTGCCTGCTTTCGGCGTTTAATATTGTTATTGTTTGTGCTCCCGCAACCCAAAATGCGAGCAACATAAATAGTAGGTAGTACCGCATGTAATGTTTTTTAACAAAGAAATAAAATCAGCAGACATTTTGCATGTACTTGCACTACTTTTTAATTAAATTCAAAAATCACAACAAAATATTATTGATTTGTTAGGTTTCTTATTTACTTTTGTACATATAAAAACAAACAGCGAATGAAACCCGATCTTTTTCAGGCACCTGACTACTACCTGTTAGACGAATTGCTGACAGATGAGCAAAAAATGGTGCGCGATGCAGCCCGTGAGTGGGTAAAGCGTGAGGTATCACCTATTATAGAAGACTATGCCCAAAAGGCAGAATTCCCTAACCAGATAATTAAAGGCCTTGCCGATATTGGGGCTTTTGGACCTTATATACCCGAAGAATATGGTGGAGCCGGCCTCGACCAGATTTCTTACGGCCTCATCATGCAGGAAATAGAGAGAGGAGACAGCGGCGTACGCTCTACTGCATCAGTGCAGTCATCTTTAGTTATGTATCCTATATATAAGTATGGTAACGAAGAGCAACGCAAAAAATACCTGCCAAAACTGGCCAGTGGCGAATTTATGGGTTGCTTCGGTTTAACAGAGCCTGACTATGGCTCTAACCCGGGCGGCATGATTACCAACTTTAAAGATAAAGGAGACCATTACCTGCTTAACGGTGCCAAAATGTGGATAAGCAACGCCCCGTTTGCCGATATTGCAGTAGTTTGGGCTAAAGACGAGCAGGGCAGGATACACGGGCTTATTGTAGAGCGCGGTATGGAAGGCTTTACTACACCCGAAACACACAATAAATGGTCGCTTCGTGCATCTGCAACAGGAGAACTTATTTTTGATAATGTAAAAGTACCAAAAGAAAACCTGCTGCCTAACAAATCAGGTCTTGGCGCGCCACTCGGCTGTTTAGATTCTGCACGTTTTGGTATTGCATGGGGTGCTATTGGTGCTGCAATGGATTGCTATGACACAGCACTTCGTTATGCAAAAGAGCGTATGCAGTTTGATAAGCCAATTGCAGCTACCCAATTACAGCAAAAGAAACTGGCAGAAATGATAACCGAAATTACAAAAGCACAATTACTTGCCTGGAGGCTTGGTGTGTTGCGTAACGAGGGCAAAGCAACATCTGCACAAATATCTATGGCAAAGCGTAACAACGTTGATATGGCGCTTAATATAGCCCGCGAGGCACGCCAGATTTTAGGTGGTATGGGTATTACAGGAGAATACTCTATCATGCGCCACATGATGAACCTTGAAAGTGTTATTACCTATGAAGGTACGCATGATATCCACCTGCTTATAACAGGTATGGATATAACAGGCCATGCGGCATTTAAATAAAAGTAATTCAGCTACTTAGTATACAAGCCCTGCAAATGCAGGGTTTTTTTTATAAAAAATATAGTTACGGCAAACCAAATAGCTATGTTATGCGTTTATAAATTATAAGCCGTATTATAAAACAAGGCATTATTATTGTATAGATAAAATCAATAAAAAGTCCTTATAATACACATGGGCTTTTATAAATTTGTATAAAAATAGAATGCTATGAATATCGAGACTATCAACAGCAGCATCCTTAGCCAAAGGGAGCAACTGTTACAGCACCCATTGTACGGTAAAGTGAAATCTGTAGAAGATTTACGGCATTTTTTAACTGGGCATGTTTATGCCGTGTGGGATTTTATGTCGTTGCTTAAAGCACTACAGTCAAAGTTAACCTGTACTACAACGCCGTGGATGCCCGCAGGCAATCCGCAGACCCGTTACCTTATTAATGAAATTGTACTTGCAGAGGAAACCGATATAAACGCTGAAGGGAAAAGGCAAAGTCATTTTGAGATGTACCTGGATGCAATGGAAGCCTGTGGTGCAGATACATCTGAAATTAAGGCATTTCTTGAAAATGTTATTGTAACCCATAATATATTTGTTTCTATAAAGCAAAGCGGGCTTCATGAAAACATCAAAGATTTTCTTGATTTTACCTTTACTGTGGTAGAGCAGGGGAAGCCGCACGAAATTGCAGCAGCATTTACATTTGGGCGTGAAGAACTTATACCTGACATGTTTACAGAAATTATCAGGAACTTTCAGGCAAACTTCCCCGAGACTGATTTAAGCAAGCTTGTGTATTATTTTGACAGGCATATTGAACTTGACGGTGATGAGCACGGGCCTATGGCTATGCAAATGGTTATTGAGCTATGCGGGGATGATGAGGTTAAATGGAAAGAAGTTGAAGAAATATCAAAACTTGCATTACAAAAAAGACTTGGCTTATGGAGCGCCATAGAAGAAAGAATAATGAGCCACGATATGGCTTCTATATAATCTTCTCATTACAATAGTACTTAATATGTTAAAAATCCGGCTTATGCCGGGTTTTTAATTTATAAGGCATAGCAGCATTAAAATATTTTCTTAAATTCGGCGCAGTTAAAAATCAATCAAATAACTTATGAAAAGAATTACTTTCAGTGCCGCTTTCTTAGTAGCAGCACTTACTTTGTCAGTAAGTGTAACTGCACAGGAAAAAGCAGCAGCCAAGAAGGCTCATGTTTTTGGTAAAACAGTATCAGGCGAGCTGCAAAAATGTGGTGCTACAGAATATGAAGCACTTTTACAGAAGAAAAATGATAAACGTGCCACAACCCAGGAATTCGAACAATGGCTGGCACCTAAAGTAGAAGCAGTAAGGGCGCAAAGGCTTGCCGGCTTTATGCAAAAATCTACCAATAATGTGGTTACAATACCGGTTGTGGTACACGTTGTGCACAATGGCGATGCATTGGGAACCAATGAGAATATTGCTGACGCTCAGGTGCTGTCTCAGATAACGGTGCTTAACCAGGATTTCAGGCGCATGCTTAATACGCCAGGATATAATACAAACCCGGTAGGTGGCGATATGGAAATTGAATTTTGCCTTGCGCAGCAGGACCCTAACGGTATTGCCACAACAGGTATCATCCGCCATAACCTTGGCAGTGCAGACGGCTGGGATATGGAGTCGTTAGAAACAGTACTTAAGCCGCAAACGCAATGGGATCCTGAAAAATACCTTAATATATGGGTAGTAGACCATATATATGAATTTTTTGGTGAGGTGTTAGGTTATGCGCAATTTCCTACTGCATCAGGGCTTGACGGCCTTGATGGGCCCGGACTGGCTATAGAAGCAGAAACGGATGGTGTTGTTATAGGGCACCAGTATTTTGGCTCAAGCGCTATTTACCCTGCGGGTACTTATAATCCTGAATCGGGTAAAGATGAAGGCCGTACCGCTACGCACGAAGTAGGGCACTTTTTCGGGTTAAGGCATATTTGGGGCGATGGAGACTGTACTGTTGATGACTTTTGTACTGATACACCTGTATCGTCTAACGCAAATGCAGGCTGCAATCAGGGTACTGATACCTGCCCTGCATCTCCCGGTATGGATATGATAGAAAACTACATGGATTATACTGACGATACCTGCCAGAATATATTTACACAGGACCAGAAAGACAGAATGGTTGCTGTTTTGGCAAACTCGCCAAGAAGGGTTTCGCTTATAACATCTCCGGGCTGTACTCTTGGTATTGTGCCTGAACTTGATGGTGCTTTGCAAATTCAGAGCCTTAACAGTACCTGTTCTTCTTCATTTGAGCCGCAGCTTATACTTAAAAACAATGGTAGCACTGCACTTACTTCGGCTGTTATTAATTACAATATAGATGGTGGTGAAGAAGGTACCTACACATGGGAAGGTAACCTTGCCACAAATGCGCAGGCAACTATAACACTGCCAACAGTTACTGTAGAGGCAGGTACTCATGATTTTACTGCAACTATAGCAAACGTTAACGGAATTGCTGATGAAGTTGCTGAGAACAATACTGCAGAAGACAACTTTTTAGTTGCGCAAAGCTTTGATACTACCCAGATTATTGTTACTGTTATGACTGATGATTATGGTGATGAAACTATTTGGGCTTTACTGGACAGTAATGAAGAGCCTTTAGTAAGTAACATTGACCTTGATGATCCGTTTGGTTCTGAATATTATGGTGATAATCAGCTATATACCCAAACTATTGAGGTAGAGAATAACCAATGCTATATTTTTGCAATACTTGACCTTGCTGAAGACGGCATTTGCTGCGAATATGGTGAAGGCTATTATACTGTAACTACTGCAGACGGACAGGTTATTGCCGAAGGCGGACAATTTACAGATATGGAAATGACTCCGTTTGGTGTAAATACCACTATGGGTACAAACAATCCTGCAAAAGGCCTTAATGCAATTAAGCTTTATCCTAACCCTGCCAACAGTATACTTAATATAAGCATACCTGACAGCAGCAGCTTACCTGAAGCTTATGCTATATACAATAACCTTGGGCAGCTTGTTGGCAAAGGCAAAGTAACTTCCTCAACTATGGGTATTGATATTTCGGGCTATGCAAATGGCATGTACTTTATAAAAATAAACAAAGCAGATGCTACACAAACGCTTCAGTTTGTAAAGCAGTAGTAACACATATGCATTTTATTCTAAAGCCCTGCACAACGTGCAGGGCTTTTTTTTACCTGCATTATTACGCTCTTTACCGATGTTTTTAAGCCGGAAGTCTCTTTATTTGGTAGCTTTGTTTATAATATGCCTTTTAAAAAATGCAAAAAAGTGTACAAAACCTTTTGCTTCATATTATTGGAAGCCTGCTATTTTTGAGCATTCCGATACTTTCTTCTCCCGACCTTGATAAAGGTTTCGGGATGTTTAAAATTGTCCCTTTTATTTTTAGTTTAAGTAGCTATATAATGCTGCTTGGCTTTTTTTATCTTAACTATTTATACCTTATACCTAAGTTCTATTACCATAAACAATATACCCTAATGGGCTTATGTGTATTAGTATGTTTTTTTGTTATAGTTATTTTACCATCCGTGTTTATTGACAGATATATACAACAGATGTATGAGCATGACCAGGATATAAGTTTACCACACGAACCGCCAACCTTTATCTTTTGGCCGGGTGGTACATTTTTTTTATTTGCGCTGGTTTTTGTTTTTTCTTTTATGCTTCGCCTTAGGCAAACCCTTTTTAATGTTCAGAACGAAAAGCAAAAAGCAGAACTTGCGTACCTGAAAGCACAGATAAATCCACACTTTTTGTTCAACACGCTTAACAGTGTCTATGCCTTGTCATTAGAAAAGTCTGATGCCACACCTGATGCTATTGTAAAACTCTCTGCCATGATGCGTTATGTTGTAACCGAAAGCAGCCGTGAATTTGTGCCGATGCAAAAAGAGCTTGATTACATAAATAATTATATAAAACTGCAAAAACTGCGTATAGATGAAAACACACAGCTTGAGTATAGTATAAACGGAGATGCATCAGGAAAACAAATAGCACCATTATTGCTTATACCCTTTATAGAAAATGCTTTTAAACATGGCATTAATCCTGAAGAAGTGTCTAATATTTCTATTAAGATTGATATTACAGAAAATTCACTTCAGTTAATTATTACAAATGATAAAGTAAAGGCAGAAATTAGTGAAGATGAAAAAACAGGTATGGGTGTGGCAAACGTTAAGCAGCGCCTGCAACATTTGTATCCTAAAAAATATAAACTCCACATTTTTGAGAATGATACCGTTTTTGATGTGCAACTTACATTAATGTTAACATGATAAAGGCTATAGCAATAGATGATGAACCACTTGCCCTTAAAGTAATAGAGCATTTTTGTGCCAAACATGAGGGTATTGTGCTCGAAAAGGCTTTTACAAAAACGGAGGAAGCCTATAAGCATATAAAAAAATTTCCGGTAGACCTGCTGTTCCTTGACATACAGATGCCCGGTAAAAATGGCGTTGCGTTTTATAAATCTTTACCACCGGGATTAATGGTAATATTTACAACCGCATACAGCGAATATGCAGTAGAGGGCTTTAATGTAAATGCTACAGATTACCTGCTAAAGCCATTTTCATTTGAAAGATTTATGACGGCCATAGAAAAGGCAAAAAAAGAAATAGCTATAAGTCTTGAGGTTAAACAGCAGGAGCATCTCTGCGTTAGGGCAAATTATAAATTGCACCGCATACCTTTTGAGGAAATTAAATTAATAGAAGGGCTTGATGATTATATTAAGATACACATAGCAGGTAAGGCGCCTTTAACAGCACGGATGTCGATGAAGGCTGTGCTTGATAAGCTGCCTGTTTCAGGTTTTGTAAGGGTTCACAGATCTTACATTGTGCCTATAAATAAAATAAGGTCGGTGCATAATAAATCTGTTACAATAGATGATTTTGTTATTCCTGTAGGTGATGCATTTAAAGAAGATTTGTTCAGGTTTTTTAACTCATAAAATGGTTTAACCGCAACAATTTAGCTGTTAGCCTATATAATTTTTGATAAGTGCCATTGTACTATACATTTACACATCTTTAAATCTTAAAAATATGAATGTGAAAATTATCTTGCTTAGCTAATGTCGTCTTTCTTCAGACAAATTTCTCCTGCTCCATAAACTGTATTTAAACTACAGGCATTTTTCTGGATTACCCTGAAT
>NZ_JAMWYY010000066.1 GCF_024305175.1 Flavobacterium sp. | reverse complement strand
TAGCTTGTTAAATTTCGAAATATTTTTAATATATTATATAAAAGTTAAATATTTCATATATATTTGCACAGCAAGTAAAAAAATAATTTTTTACGATATTTTGGGGATAGAAAACGGAAGCAATTTGCTTCCGTTTTTTTATGGCTTTAAAAGGGTATCTTCATATTTAGCTTTTAACGGCAACACCTCTTTTGTAATTTCATTAGGTATTGTCATGCTTAAAACATAGTGCTTTATCTTCCATTCGCCTTTGCTATTTCTTTCTAAAACACCAGAGCCACGGCAGCCTTTCATCCAGGTGTCAAGCAGTTCGTCAAACCAGGCTGTGTTACCGTCTTTACTAAAGTAAATGTTGCGCTTTACAGCTTTAAAATCCCATGCTCTGCCCTTATCAAAATAAGGTTTAGAAAAAGCGGCAAAAGCTTTTTTATCCCAGTTCTCGGTAGCATCAGTACCAATATAATGCCCGTCTTCCGCTATCTTATCAAAATAGCTGTTGTAATCTGCATTAGCAGCATCCTCATGCCATTGGGTTAAAAAGTTATTTACTTCTTCCTTTGCATCAGTATTGCCGGTTCCTATTGGTGTTTTACACGAAATGATGATAAACGCTGTTAGCAGGATAAATTTTTTCATAAAAGTCAATTTCTGATTGATGCAAAGCTAAAGCAATTACGTTACTATTGTTCAAGTTCAATAAATTTACCCCAAACTTTCGTTGTGCTGGCTCATGTCTAGCCCCATTTCTTCTGACTCCTCGCTCACACGCAGCGGGATGAACAGGTTAGTAAACTTATACAGCAGCATAGCGCCAAAAAACGAAAAACCAGCCACAAGCACAAGTGCCGTCATATGATGGCCGAAAACGCCCCAACCGCCATGCAGCAGGCTGGCATTTTCACCCTCCGCAAAAATAGCGGTAAGAATCATACCCATAATACCGCCCACCCCGTGGCAGGCAAAAACATCCAGTGTGTCGTCTATGCGTTTAAGGGCTTTCCAGTGTACCATAAGGTTGCTTACAATAGCAGCCGAAAACCCAAAAAACATGCTCTTGGGTATAGATACAAATCCCGCGGCAGGTGTTATGGCAACAAGGCCCACAACGGCACCAATGCAACATCCCAAAGCCGAAACCTTGCGTCCGTTGAGCCTGTCGAAAAAAGCCCAGGTAAGCATAGCGGCAGCCGAAGCAATAGTGGTAGTAGCAAAGGCCATAGCGCTGGTATGGTTGGCAGCAAGCGCCGACCCTGCATTAAACCCGAACCACCCGAACCATAGCATGCCGGTACCCAACAGCACAAACGGAATATTGGTTGGTATATATTCTGCATTTTTGCGTTTGCCTAACACCAACACCCCGGCTATTGCCGCGAAGCCGGCACTCATGTGTACTACCGTCCCGCCCGCAAAATCCTTAACGCCAAAGTAAGCGCCCAAAAGTCCGCTGGGGTGCCATACCATATGGCAAAGGGGTGCATATATTACTATAGAAAACAGGCATATAAACAACAGGAATGATATGAACCTGATGCGCTCTGCCAATGCCCCGGTAATAATGGCAGGGGTAATCACGGCAAATTTCATCTGGAACAGGGCAAACAATATAAACGGTATGGTGCTTGCCATAGCCGAATGCGGATGCTCATCTACATAATCAAAAAAGGCAAAGTCTGTGGGGTTGCCTATAATGCCATAATAAGTACCGTTTATGGTAATACCGATAGGGTCTCCAAACGAAAGGCTGAAACCTACCGCCACCCACAGCATACTGATAACCCCTAGGCAGATAAAACTTTTCAGCATGGTAGAGATAACATTCTTTTTACCTACCATACCCCCGTAAAAAAACGACAGGCCGGGCGTCATCAGCAGCACGAGGCACGAAGCGGTTAGTAACCATGCTACATCGGCGGGCACAATGGTATCGGTATTATTAAAACGTTTTGAAACACTAACGGAGGCATGCTCCCAAAAAAGTCCTGTTATACACACTGCTGCCGTAACAAAAAAAGCGACTATCCAGCGTTTTTCTATTTTTTTATCCATAACACCCCTATTTATGTGGGAGTAAAAATAATAAAAATATTTTTTTGAAGCATATATACAAAAAAATAGGGGGGGGTTATTGTTTTGCGTTAATTTATATTTGATGTCCTATTTTCAACTCAAGACTAATCCTGATTTTTTTTGAGAAAATTTCAGTAGTTGTTATTACTATACAAGAATTAAAAAGTTTATCTAAAAATCTATCAATATTTTCGCCATAGAAAATCAATTCATTTCCAATTTTCATGACAGGATAATATTCATGTAAATTTCTATTATCATTCCAAGCTTCCAATTCATTCATTCCGCGCGCCAAGTGATCAAGCAAAGATTTAACTTTATACGTATAATACAGTTTTTTAAAATCTTTTTCAAGATTTAACGGGTTTAAGCTAATCAATTCTTCGACGATAGATTTAAGCGAAGTATGTTTGCCGAAATGTTGGAACTTAACTATATATGAAAGAAGTTCAGGTAGCTTACTGTCTATTAAAATGAGGTTACTCAAAAATACTTCTCCAATAATTTTGTGAAAAACTACATTTTTGAATATTAAATCTGAGCCTGTAACTTCAAATACGAATTTTGACTGTTTTGTTGAAAGTAAACTTTCACTCTGCTTTAAATATTTAAATTTCACACGCTCACAAATCATATCATTTAGAATTGAATATTGTATCACGATGATACTCTAAAAAATGTTTAGAAGGATTGTATTTTACAGTATCAATCAGTTTTTGATTTTCTATTGGTGCAAAATATTGGGCATAATATTGTTTTGAACTATTTTCTTTTAAAGTTGAAGATAACAACACTTTGTAATCATCGTTAAAACTAATATACCCTCTGTCAAAAGCTCTATCATAAAGTGCAGATAGACAAATACCATTTTCAGGATTTAATCTTTCTTTCTCGTTTTTAGACCAGGGTAAAATATGACTTGCAAATAGAAGGTCGGGAATATCAATGTTTGTAATCGCGCATTTAGAACTATAGTTCATCATAATAATATCACGAAACACGCATTGATTTACACGTGTTTTCACGGCTCTAATTTTCGTTTCACCTTTTAAGTCCCTTGTATCAAACAATACCTGTTGATATTTATCTTCTAACTCAATATTTTGCCTTTCAGCCAAAATGCGTTCACTTTCAAAAATTAACTCTTCCTTATTCTCAAAAAACTCATCCCATATTGGTTGTACTTGCCTTATACCATTTGACAGACCTTTTACACCGCGATTTTGATGATAAGGATCTACACTGGCAAAATTTCCTAAACGCATTCCGACAGCACTTGGCGTACGGTTAATAATATTCGCCAATTCAATAATCTTTGGATGTGTTTTGTTCGTTTTTCCAAACTCTATTTTCATATATAAGTTAAAAGCTAATATTAATTCTTCCCTTGTCCAAAGTCTTTGTTTTGCAGCCATGATTCATCAGATTGTATGATAAATTCAAATCTACAATTTTTACATATATGAATTTGTGTTTGTAGTGATGTATGCGATAAGTCTAATAAAATATGTGTTCTTATACCGCATTTAGGACAGCCAGTAGGTTGGTCATTATATAAATAAATTTCATCGTATAATTTCATTCAGTAAAATTATCCCCATGCGGACAATCAGCCCGCCTACTATTGTCCGCACAAGAGTGGTTTTTATCAACATAATTAATTTTCAACAAACGTTAAACTTACCTCAAGCTGCTTTCAAAAAATACTTACAGTTTGTAACTTTAGTTGGTTATAAAAACAGCAACCATGAAGCAGCCCCTGCTGGTATTTAATGATAAGGGCATATACTGCGCCCGCGCCAATGTGTACCTCGACCCGTGGCGGCCTGTAACCAATGCTATTATCACCCACGGCCATAGCGATCACGCCCGTTGGGGGCATAAAAACTACATTACCCACCACCAGAATGTACCCATTATAAAACACCGCCTGGGCGAGATAAGCGTTACGGGCAAGGAGTGGGGTGAAACCTTTAGCGTGAACGGTGTGACCTTTTCGCTGCACCCTGCCGGGCACATCATCGGCAGCAGCCAGGTGCGCGTAGAGTACAAAGGCGAGGTGTGGGTATTTACAGGCGATTACAAGACCGAAGACGATGGCATAGCCACGCCCTATGAGGTGGTTAAATGCCACACTTTTATAACCGAATGCACGTTTGGTTTGCCTGCATTTAAATGGCTTCCGCAGGATGAGGTTTTTAAGGATATCAACGCATGGTGGGCGCAAAACAAGGCAGAGGGCAAAACATCGGTACTGTTTGGCTATACACTGGGCAAGGCACAAAGGCTTATAAAATATCTGGATACCAACATCGGCAAAATATATACCCACGGCGCGGTAGAGAATATGACAGAGGTTGTACGCCCAATGGCCGACCTTCCGCCTACCACCCTTATAACCCGCGAAACCGGAAAAGAAGAAATTGCGGGCAATATAGTAGTGGCACCGCCCAGCGCCCACGGCACACCGTGGATAAGAAGAATGGCGCCCTATGTAACCGGTTCGGCAAGCGGGTGGATGGCGTTTCGGGGCGCTCGCCGCAGGCGCGCTATAGACCGGGGATTTGTGCTGAGTGACCACTGCGACTGGCAGGGCCTGCTTGAAAGCATTCGTGCCACAGGCTGCGAAAAAGTAATATCTACCCACGGGTACAGCGATATTTTTTCGGCCTACCTGCGCGAGCTGGGCTATGATGCCCGTACCGAACACACGCAGTATGAAGGCGAAACCGATGAAGGAGAAAGCAAAACCCCGGCAGAAAAAGAAGATGACGAGGCATGAAAAATTTTGCACAGCTTATAAAAACACTCGATACCTCTAATAAAACCAACGTAAAAGTAGAGGCACTTACCGAATACTTTCGCCATGCGAGTGATAAGGATAAAGTGTGGACGATTGCCATACTTTCGCACCGCCGCCCGCCACGACCCGTTAATACCACCCTGCTGCGGCAATGGGCAAGCGAGCTGGCAAACATTCCGCTATGGTTGTTTGAAGACAGCTACCATATTGTGGGCGACCTTGCCGAGACCATCGCACTGGTAATCCCCACAACAGAGAACCAAAGCGACAAAAGCCTTTCGGAATATGTAGAGGAAATGATAGTGCTTAAAACCAAAACCGAACAGGAAAAACGCGAGTACCTGCACCAGAACTGGCTCGCGCTTAATTACTATGAGCGTTTTGTGTTTACCAAGCTGATAACAGGCAGTTTCCGAATCGGCGTAAGTCAAAAGCTCATGACGCGCGCCCTTGCCCGCGTTACCGAAATGGATGAAGATATACTGGCACATAAGCTGATGGGCGACTGGGATCCGCAGCGCATTACTTTTCAAAAACTCGTGCTGGATGAAAAGCCTGCCGATATGCTCTCTAAACCTTACCCGTTTTACCTGGCGTATGCACTTGAGGGCGAAGTGCAGGATTTGGGTAACCCCGATGAGTGGAGCGCCGAGCACAAGTGGGATGGCATCCGTTCGCAAACCATTTTGCGTAACGGGCAAATGTATGTATGGAGCCGCGGCGAAGAATTGGTGATTGATAAATACCCGGAGTTCCAGAGTTTCCTGAACGTGATACCCGACGGTACGGTTATAGATGGGGAGATACTCCCCTGGGTAGAGGGCAGCGTAGGCAGCTTTAACGATTTGCAGACCCGAATAGGCCGAAAAACATTGTCACCTGCCCTGCTTAAAAAAGTGCCTGTAATTATAAAAGCTTATGACCTTTTAGAGTGGAAAGGCAAAGATATACGCGAGCTGCCGTATGAAAAACGCAGGGAGTTATTGGAAGGGGTGATAAAGGTGGTAAAAGATTTTAATCTGCCGTTACAGCTTAGCGAGCGCATCAGTTTTGAAACATGGGAAGATGCACTGCGCGAAAAAGAACGAGCAAGGGAAGTCCGTAGCGAGGGGCTGATGTTTAAGCGGAAGGACTCGCCTTATCTGGTTGGGCGCAAAAAAGGCGACTGGTGGAAATGGAAGCTCGACCCGTATAGTATAGATGCGGTGCTTACCTATGCCATGCGCGGCAGCGGGCGGCGCGCCAACCTGTTTACCGATTATACCTTTGCGCTTTGGCAGGATAACGAAAACGGGGAAAAGGAACTGGTTACATTCGCAAAGGCTTATTCCGGGCTTACGGATAAGGAGTTTCGCATGGTAGATGATTTCATAAAAAAGAATACGTTAGAGCGATTTGGCCCTGTACGCAGTGTTACACCCAAGCTGGTGTTTGAGATTGGTTTTGAGGGCATAGCACTAAGCGGCAGGCACAAAAGCGGTGTAGCTACGCGCTTTCCGCGGATACTGCGCTGGCGTACTGATAAAACTATTGAAGAAGCTAACACCATTGATGATTTGAAAGCACTGATACTTCGTTAATTTGAAAATGGGGAAAGTCTGATGAGGGATGTCGGGTGACCGATGTAGGGAGTTTTCCATTCCGAGCGTAGTCGAGGAATCTTTATTTGAGATGTCTCAATTCCGCTTTGCTTCATTCGACATGGAAGCACACTTCCATTCCGGGCTTAGTTGAGGAATCTATTTGAGATTTCTCAACTCCGCGATGCTCCGTTCGAAATGAAACGCTACATTTAGTTATCTGAGTTTCCATTCCGAGCGTAGTCGAGGAATCTAATGTAATAAAACACAAGTAAAACAATATTAATAAAACACATCGGACTTCGTACACCCCGTCTTCCGACAAAAAATCAACCTTAGCAAATTTATTTTGAACCGCGAACAGCTTTTTGATATTGCCACCGGATGGTTTGACAGTAAGGGATGGAAACCTTTTCCGTTCCAGACGCAAACCTGGACCGCTTTCCTGCAGGGAAAGAACGGACTATTGAACGCACCCACCGGCAGCGGTAAAACCTATGCCTTGTGGATGCCTGTTGTATTAAACTATATCAAAAATAATCCGGACTATAAAACCAAATACAAGCCCGGGCTAAAGGCTATCTGGATAACGCCGCTGCGGGCGCTCTCGGTAGAAATAAAACAGGCAGCCGAGCGCGTGGCGGATGATTTGGGCACACAGCTTACAGTGGGCATACGTACCGGCGATACTACCTCTGCCGAGCGCAGCAGGCAAAAAAACAAAATGCCCGACCTCTTGGTAACCACACCCGAAAGCATGCAGCTTATGCTGGCAAGCAAAGATTATCCTAAAATCTTTAAAGGCTGTACCGCTATAATAATAGACGAGTGGCACGAACTTTTAGGCACCAAGCGCGGCGTGCAGACAGAGCTTGCCCTTTCCCGCTTAAAAACTGTTGCGCCCAAAATGCGCATATGGGGTATATCGGCTACTATTGGCAACCTGCAACAGGCTATGGAAGTGCTGCTCGGCCCTGAGTCGGAAGCACTAAATAATGCCGTGATGATAAAAGCGCACATCAACAAAAAAATAAACGTGCTCTCGGTACTGCCAGAAAAAATGGATGCCTACCCCTGGCGCGGGCACATGGGGCTTCATTTGGTAGATGAGGTAGCCGCTATCATAAAAAAGAGCAGGACAACCCTGATTTTTACCAATGTGCGCAGTGCCTGCGAAATATGGTATCAGGCGCTTTTAGATAAATATCCTGAATTTGCAGGGGATATGGCGATGCACCACGGCAGCATCAGCCGCGAAATGCGGCAGTGGGTAGAGCAGGCCATACGCGATGAACAGTTAAGGGCTGTGGTATGCACCTCCAGCCTTGACTTGGGCGTAGATTTTGCCCCTGTAGAAACTGTAGTGCAGGTGGGTGGGCCTAAGGGTGTAGCGCGCTTTTTGCAGCGTGCCGGGCGCAGCGGGCACAGGCCGGGGCAGGAAAGTAATATTTACTTCCTTGCCACACACGCCATAGAACTGGTAGAAGCTTCGGCGCTTAAAAGGGCGGTGGAAGAAACTGTTGTAGAAGACCGTGTGCCCTACCTTAACAGTTGGGATGTACTGGTTCAGTATTTAGTCACGCTTGCAGTGTCGGACGGATTTTATCCTGATGAAATATTTAAGGAAGTTAAAAGCACTTTTTGCTATCAGGCCATTACGGAAGACGACTGGCAGTTCTGCCTGAATTTCATTACGCGCGGCAGCCAGAGCCTGCAGGCGTATGACGAATTTAAAAAAGTTGAGATTGAGGAAGATGGCAGGTTTAAGGTAAACAGCAAAGCTGTTGCCCTGCGCCACCGCATGCAGATAGGTACTATTGTGGGCGATGCAAGTATAAATGTAAAATTTCTGGGAGGTGGCTATATTGGCAGTGTAGAGGAATGGTTTATATCCAAGCTAAGTCCCGGGGATGTATTCATTTTTGCAGGGCGCAAGCTCGAGTTGCACCGCATTAAAAATATGGAAGTACTGGTGAGGAAGGCCGACCCTGGTGCAAAGGCAAAACATGCCAGCTGGATGGGCGGGAGGCTTACCCTTTCGGCGCAAATGAGCGAGCTGCTGCGCGAAGAGCTTTATGCAGCCAACACCAATTCGATGTCGCAGGAATTAAAAGCGCTTTCCCCTGTATTTGAGCGGCAGCGAAAAGAATCGATTGTGCCGGATGAAAACCAGTTCCTCATCGAAACCTTTAAGACCCGGGAGGGTTATCATGCTATTTTTTACCCGTTTGAGGGGCGTTATGTGCATGAGGCACTGGCAAGCCTTATGGCGTTTCGCATCAGCCTTTTGTCACCCATTACATTCTCACTTGCCTATAACGATTATGGTTTTGAGCTGTTATCCGACCAGGAGATAGATATGCAGCAGGTTTTGGATAACGACTTGTTTACGCCCCTGCACCTGCACAGTGATTTGCAACGCAGCCTGAATGCTACCGAAATGGCGCGGCGCAAGTTTCGCGATATAGCCGTAATTGCCGGGCTTGTGTTTACAGGCTATCCTGGTAAAGTGGTAAAAACAAAACACCTGCAAAGCAGCAGCCAGCTTATTTTTGAGGTTTTTCGCGATTATGAGCCGGATAACCTTTTGTTTCAGCAGGCCTATCGCGAAACTTTTGAGCACCAGCTTGAAGAGGGGCGCCTGCTCCTGGCATTAGAGCGCATACAACGGCAGGAAATAGTGTGGAAGCAGTGCGAAAAGCCTACGCCGTTCAGTTTTCCGATTATTACCGACAGGCTGCGCGAGCGTTTGTCAAGCGAAAGCCTTGCTGACAGAATAAGGCGTATGACGGCAAGTTATATGAAGTAGGATGTCGGATGTCTGTTGTCGGATGTTTTAAAGATTCTGAGATTTCTCAGCTTCGCTATGCTTCGTTCGAAATGGAAGGATATTGGGTTTTCCATTCCGACTGAAGCGGAGGAATCTATAAAGGGTTTTGCTTGGTGTTTGATGTCTTGAAGATTCTGAGATTTCTCAACTTCGCTGCGCTCTGTTCGAAATGGAACGAATATTAGGTCTCCCATTACAACTGAAGCGGAGGAATCTATAAAGGTTTTTGCTTGGTGTTTGATGTTTTGAAGATTCTGAGATTTCTCAACTTCGCTGCACTCTGTTAGAAATGGAACGAATATTAGGTCTTCCATTCCGACTGAAGCGGAGGAATCTCTATAACATCAAATCTTCAGACACCCGACATCCGCTTTCAACTTTAACTTTTGCCCGTTACTGCTAATCAGTATCTTTGCCAAACTGCAATGACATTAGAAATCTCGATCAATAACAACACATTTGTGCTGCACTGTACCGGAGCTGTGTACTGGGTAGAGAAGCGCATGCTGCTTATCAGCGATGTACATTTAGGCAAGGTGTCGCACTTCCGCAAGTATGGTGCAGCCATACCGCGACAGGCCAAGTACAAGAACTTCCTGAAGCTCGATACTGTAGTCTCATTCTTCAGCCCGGAGCGAATTTGCTTTTTAGGAGATCTTTTCCACAGTACGCTTAATAACGAGTGGGATTTATTTTCTGACTGGATTAACCGAACGCAAATTCCTATAGTTTTGGTGGCGGGCAACCATGATATAATCAGTCCGCATAAATACGAAGCATTAGGTGTAAGCGTTTGCAGCGAATGGCAGCTTAGCGGCTTTTTATTATCACACCACCCCGAACAACGGGAAGGGCTGTTTACCCTTTGCGGACATATACACCCCGCAGTATTGCTAGAGGGCATGGGCAGGCAATTTGTAAAGCTGCCGTGTTTCTTTCGTAGCCCGCAACAAATGATACTCCCCGCCTTTGGCGAGTTTACGGGCACTTACATAATGGAGCCTGCCGATGGCGATACTATTTATGCAATTACCAAAGATGATGTTGTGGCTGTTGCGGTAAAATAATTAACTTAGAGAAAGCCATACTCTTAAAGTTTTCCGTATTTCCTGAACAAATGCTTGCTGGCTTGGTTTTTGTTCCTATATTTATTGCTGCACAGGAACTCGCAATATATCTCTGATACTTTCCCTATTACAGATTATTCTTTTTTTCCGCATCACAAACCGGTACATAGTGTAATCCGGACAGTGTGTTAATGCGTAGTTATTATATATGAACACCAGATTAAAATTCAGCAGGGCCAATAAAACTTCTTTTCTGGCTACTGTACGTAAAAGGGTTGACCTCCATTTTAGTGATATAGGCAATAATACTAATGCTAACAGAGAAATGTGGGCAAAAACTATATTTTTCCTCACATGTTTCTTTGGTCTGTATGGTCTTATTATATCCAACATTTTCAGTGCATGGGCCATGCTGCCTATGGCTATTCTTCTAGGTATGTTCAGTGCGTTTGTAGGCTTTAATATTTGCCACGATGCCATACATGGTTCTTTTTCTTCAAATAAAATTGTGAATAAGGTATTCAGTTACCTGTTTAACTTTTTAGGCGCAAGCCCCTATGTATGGAATATCACCCACAACGGGGTGCACCATACCTATACCAACATACCCGGGCATGACGAGGATATTGAAGTAGCTCCGGGGCTTATCCGTATTTCAGACGAGGAGCCTGTTAACCGTATACAGCGCTATCAGCACTGGTATGCCTTCCCGCTTTACGGGCTGGCTTCTATATCATGGGCCTTTAGGAAAGATTATAAAAAATTCTTTCAGGCAAAAGTAGGGCAGATAGCTATGCAGCATCCTAAAAAAGAATATTTTAATCTTTTCTTTTCTAAGGCTTTATATTACTTCTTTTTTATTGTGTTGCCACTGCTGGTGCTTAATGTTACCTGGTGGCAGTTTATAATAGGTTTTGTTGCGCTGCACATGGCGCAGGGCATAACTATGGGGCTGGTTTTTCAGCTGGCGCATGTAGTAGAGGGTACCCATTTCCCCGTGCCGGATGAAACGGGAACTATGGAAGAGGCCTGGGCAGAACACCAAATGCGTACAACGGCCAATTTTAGCGGCGACTGCCCGTTGGCCGCATTCTTTTTAGGAGGGCTTAACCGCCAGATAGAACACCATCTTTTTCCGAAAGTATGCCACATCCATTATGGTAAAATAGGAAAGATTGTTAAGCAGACTGCCAAAGAATTCAATATACCTTATATAGAGAACCGTACTTTTTTCTCGGCTTTAAAGTCGCATTACCGTATGTTGAAACGTTTTGGCAGGGATGCAGAGGTGGTGCGTGTATAGCTTGATAGGAATGAATTAATTATTGAGATGTCTCATTATGCTTTTGTTTCATTCTATAATGACAGAATATTATCCCTGACACTTGTAGTTGCGTTCAAAAAGCAAAATCTTCATATTTGCCGATCTTCAAATTTTCAAATTGCTTCGTTTTCTTTCGCATTTTTAGCCTAAAAACTATTTTTCCTTTATTTTTACCGCGCAGTAATGCATTTTCTGTAAAAACGTATTAAAAATAACAGGCAAATTTATGTTTAAGTCCCGCTATATAGATTTTTTCACGCTTATAATTATTACCCTTACCGCAATAGTATATCTTTTTGATTACATATTCGAAACGGTGCCTGACGGTATTACCACATTTTTCAGGTGGGCATCGGTTTTCGGGCTTATCTTATACGGAATTAAGAAAAGAAGCCTTACCACATGGATACTGGTGTGCCTGGTTATTGGCGCGTGTGTTGGTTATGAGTTTCCTGATGTAGCCGTAAACCTGCGGGTACTGAGCAAGATATTCCTTAAGCTGATTAAAACTATTGTAGGCCCGCTTATTTTTGGTACGCTGGTATATGGTATTGCCGGGCACAGCGATATTAAACAGGTGGGGCGTATGGGCTGGAAATCATTACTCTATTTTGAAGTGGTAACCACCATTGCCCTATTTATAGGTATCGCGGCCATTAACCTGTTTCCGGTAGGCGAGGGGATAGAAGCGCCCCCTGCCATGCACGATGATGTAGCTGCAGCCGAACCCCAAACCTGGCAGGATATTATATTGCACATTTTTCCTGAAAACATAGCAAGGTCTATGGCAGACGGCGAAGTATTACAAATAGTGGTGTTTAGCGTGCTGTTTGGTCTCGGGCTTATCATGGTGCCGCAAAAGCACCGCCAGCCAATGGTTGATTTTACCCATAGCCTTTCGGAAGTAATGTTTAAGTTCACGAACATAGTAATGTACTTTGCCCCTATTGGCGTAGGTGCTGCAATGGCTTATACTGTGGGCCATATGGGGCTTAGCATACTGGGTAACCTGTTTGGGCTGCTGCTGCTGCTGTATGGAGCGCTTGCTGCTTTTGTTTTATTGGTACTACTCCCAATTGCCCTAATTGCAAGAATACCAATAGGCTCTTTCCTGCGGGCTATTAAGCAACCGGTTTCTATTGCATTTGCAACTACCAGTAGCGAGGCTGCACTGCCGCGTGCTATGGAAGCCATGGAGAGCATAGGCGTTCCGCGTAAGGTAGTATCGTTTGTTATGCCTATGGGCTACAGTTTTAACCTTGACGGTACAACGCTTTACCTTTCTCTCGCCAGTGTGTTTGTGGCACAGGCTGCAGGCATAAATATGAGCTTTGGCGAGCAGCTGATTATGGTGTTCACACTTATGGTAACAAGTAAGGGCGTGGCGGGTATTCCGCGAGCATCATTAGTTATACTTATGGGTACTGCCGCTTCGTTTAACCTGCCGGTATGGCCCATAATGGCAATATTGGGTATAGATGAGCTTATGGATATGGCACGTACCTCTATAAATGTGGTGGGCAATTGCCTTGCCTCGGCATTCATTGCAAAGTGGGAGGGTGAATTTGACCCGAACCGCGAAGGCGGCGATGAAGTTTTTGAAGCAGAGCCACAGGAATAAATCTATTCCATAAAAAAATAAAAAAGTAAATTTTTAAAATCCTGCTGACACAGGGCTGTCACTGCCTGTAAATAATTTTGGTGCAGATAATAACACTTAAATTATTTACAATATGGAAAACAATGCAGCAACATCAGCAACAATTACAGTATTTACCCCCGAAACAGTATTACATCACTGGCAGGGGCACAGGGGCCTTACACGCAGGGTTATAGAGGCGTTTCCTGAAAAAGACCTTTTTAATTATTTTGTTGGCGGTATGCGTACGTTTGCACAGATGGCAATGGAGATTATTGATCTTACCGGCCCCGGTATACAGGGTATTGTAACAAATGAATGGGATAATGCAGATGAGCTGCCCCACGCTACCGGCGAAGGCATGCCGCAAAGTAAAGCAGAACTACTGGCCTTATGGGATGAAATAACCGATGTGCTTAACAGCTTGTGGCCTGAAATTTCACCCGAACGATTTTCTGAAACGGTGCTCGCATTCGGGCAGTATGAAAACACAGTTTACAAAACCATTTTATATTTTATTGATAACGAAATACACCACAGGGCGCAGGGATATGTTTACCTGAGGGCACTTGGCATAACGCCACCCCCTTTTTGGGAGAGGCCATAATCAACAAACCACGCTTTAAGCGTGGTTTTTTATTTAAGAAAACTTTCATATTTATGGCTTTGCAGGCTAAAGCAAACGCAGTAACTTAAACTAAACTAATATAGTAAGGTTACTTATGCAGGCAAAGCGAAAGCAATATCACATTTTCTACAGGCTGGAACAGCACTTGGACAGGGGGCACTTGCAGGCGGGGCTGGAGAGCCGTATTATAATGTAACATCTTGGGCTTTTTAAAAGCAGGGTGTAGCGATTAGGTACTTACCTTAAGCAAATCTTAAGTTTATTTAGCCTGATTGTTAAAATGCTTTCAATATATTGCCATGTTATAGTTGAAAGGAAACAGGAAATTAAGTAAAATGCTAAAAAAAATCAATAAGCTGCGCAAGGGCCTCATGCAGGGGCTCACTAAAAATGTAGGCAGCAACACAGGCAATAAGGCCGATTTTAAACAGGAAGAAATTAAGCGGATACTGATATGCAGGCCCAACCACCGTTTGGGTAATATGCTGCTTATAACCCCTTTGGTGCAGGAAGCTGAGAAAACCTTCCCGGGTGCAACTGTCGATTTGTTTGTTAAGGGTGGTGCGGCTTGTGTTATTTTTCAGAATTATGCTTCTGTGCGCAACATTATACAACTGCCTAAAAAACACTTCAAACAATTAGGGCAGTACATTGGGGGCTGGTTTAAACTTAAAACCAATAAGTATGACTTGGTGATTAATATAAGCCCTAAGTCATCTTCCGGCAGGCTTTCTACAAAATCGGCACGCGGAAGGTTCAAAATATTTGGAGATATTGCTCCGGTTGATGCTTTGAATACCGAGATGCGCCATATTGCCAAATACCCCGTTTACAACCTGCGTAATTATATCAGCATGATGGGTGGTGAGCCGCAAGAGGGCGCAGTACCGGGGCTTGACCTTAGGCTGTCTGAAGCCGAGCTGCGCGGAGGGAAGGAAAAGCTGCAAAACCTTGCGCCCGAAGGTAAGCCTGTTATCTGCATATTTACCTATGCTACAGGCACCAAGTGCTATGCGCAGGACTGGTGGGGCGTTATTTATGATAAGCTGCTACAAAAATATCCTGAATATGATATAATAGAAATACTGCCTGTAGAAAATGTATCGCAGATAAATTTCATGGCGCCATCTTTTTACAGTAAAGATATACGCGAAATAGCGGCTGTTATTGCCAACGCTAAGGTGTTTATTGGTGCCGATAGCGGTATGATGCATTTGGCGAGCGCCTCTAAAGCGCCCGTTGTAGGTCTTTTTGCGGTTACTAACAGTGCCATTTATACGCCTTACGGTAACGGCAGCGTTGCTATAGATACCTCAAAATGTGGTGAAAATGACCTCTTTGATGCTGTAGATAAGATAGTAGGTAGGGCCGGTTAAAAAGAGGGAGAGAAATGAATTCCAACTTTCCAGTGGAAGATTTGGAGCGTTTATTGAACATTCCTGTAATGATAAATCACTAAAACTTACTTGTGTTTTTCAAATGAAAATGGTTTCTCCTCCCAAACTAGAACAAAGCTTGGCAATTGGTTTCATTTACTTGATATATGGTTATATTAAATCGAATTTTTAATCATGAAATTATTTGACGACATTATTAGACAACCACTTTCTGATGCACAAGGTAAAAGGTTAACCAAGTATCAACAACTTAATCAACTCGAATCTGAGGGAATAGATGAAGAGAGAAATCGAATAAATCAGTTATTCGATATAATAGACGATGAAGATAAAGCAAAATTTAAAAAAGATCTTGTAAGCGATTATGATTCTGGAAAATTTGAATTAGAAGTCTATGAAAATTTTATGAAATATGGATTTAAAATTTCAAAAG
>NZ_JAMWYY010000065.1 GCF_024305175.1 Flavobacterium sp. | reverse complement strand
TAATTTATTCTAACATAATTTTAATAAATCTACACAAATGTAGATTATTTTCTTTTAGTAGCTACGGTTGCAGATAATTTTAACGCGAAATCAAATGAATTTTATAATTAGTAATATACAGTTAGTTAGCCAAATGCCTATTCTGTTATATTTGCATGTAAACCAAAACCAAACCAACATGAAAAAACTCTACGTTTTAGCCGTAATTTTCACTACTGCTGTCTTGCATTCTCAAAATCCGCACTGGGAATGGGTAACCGGTATAGAAGCCTCTTTTGATGAGCCGCACAAGCCCATAGCTATGGATGCTGAAGGAAATATATATACTTACTCTGCATTTATTGAAGATATTGTTACTGACGATTACCAGTTAACCCCTGTAGGGAGGGATTCCTATTTTGCAAAATTTGATAATGACGGCACGTTTACCTGGATAAAGCATATTCAGGGCAATGGCGGTGAAACAATATGGGGAATGGATACTGATGAAGAAGGTAATGTGTATATTACTTGCAGTTATAACAACGGTATTACTATCGACTCAGATACTTTTAGCGGAGTAGGCAGCATTTTTGCCAAATATGACACTGATGGTAACCGTGTCTGGATAAAAAGCTGCACTTTTACGAACATCAATTATCTTACTGTTGATGAAGCCGGAAATATATATGCAGCCGGAAGTTTTGCCGACTCTTTTGTATATGATGATGTAACCCTGCCGGGAGGATATAATAATTATTTTGCAATTAAACTGAGCAATGACGGCGATTATCTATGGTCAGAAGTTTTTGCCGAGGCAGAGCCAAACACAAACCAGTCATCATACGTTAATAACATTGAGATAGATGATAACGGTAATTTATACCTGTGCGGAAGGTTTATTCATTTAGATGTTTCGTTTGGAGATATTACCCTTAACCCAAATACAAACAACAACTGTTTCGTGGTAAAATATAATCCTGAAGGTGCAGCACTATGGGCAAAGGCTGCCGGGAATAACAGTTGTGCTAACGATGCCTATGATGTTTCGGTTAGCAGCAACGGCGATGTTTACCTTTCAGGGAATTACTGCAACACCATAAATTTTGATGGTAATGTGCTCAATTCAGCAACCGGCTCTAAATATTTTCTTGTAAAATATGATAGTGAAGGTAATGTAATATGGACAAAAACATCTGCATCCGGCCTTTATAACGTTATACAGTCAATTGATATTGATAACGACGGCAATCTTATTGCTGCAGGCAGCTTTCATAACAATATAGACTTTGGCAATAGCATAAGTCTTTCCAGTTCGGGTTCGGGTCAGTATGTGGCTTTATATAATAATGAAGGTGATGCACAGTGGGCTGTTGCAACAGGAGAGATAGACATTAATAATAAGATAATGGTTATTGCAAGAGAAGACAATACTATTTATACTGCCGGGCACATGCAAATACCATCATTGCAATTAGGTGATATTAACTACGAAAGACAGGGAGAAAACCTGTATAATATCTGGTTTGGTAAGTTTGTATATGAAGATACCACGGCAGGAACAGGTATATTTACAAAGTCTGCGATAACGCTTTACCCAAATCCGGCTGCCAACATTATTCATATTGATGCGGCAGAAACTGTACTTTCGGTTTCTGTTACCGATATTAATGGGCGGGTGGTGTTGCAGCAAAATTACGGCAATAGTATAGATGTATCCGCTCTGCGCTCCGGTATTTATTTTGTAACAACAGTAACGCAACAGGGCAGTTCTGTTAGTAAGATTATTAAAAAATAGATAAATAAAAAATCCCTCAGCTGAGGGATTTTTTATTTTTTGCTTTGTTACTTTACGGCCTCCTGCCCACTGCAAGCCTGTATAAAATACCGATTATTGCCAGTACAAGTAAAATGTGTATAAGGGCACCTACAGATTCTCCGAATCCGAAATATCCTACCAGCCATCCTATAATAAGGATTACAACGATTAACCAGATTAAATCTCTCATAATAAGTGTTTTTTAATGTTAGCAAATTAAAATTACTCATTATGTTTGAGGCTTGTTTACTAATTAAGAATACTTTAATAGTAAATGTTTTCTTAATAATTTTCCTCAGCCTCAAATTAATATGATAATCTGAGATTAATATTTTTTTTATTAAGTACCTTTGTGATGTATTACAATTTTTTTAGATGCAAACTCCCTTAAAAATTGCAGTAGTGGGTTCCGGGCTTGTAGGATCGCTGCTGGCAATATACCTAAAAAGAGCCGGGCATACCGTACACGTGTATGACCGTAGCCAGGACATCAGGACAGTACAGTTTTCAGGACGCTCTATAAATCTTGCCATGTCGCACCGCGGCTGGAAAGCACTTGATGATATAGGGCTTGGCAATGAAATAAGGGAAATTGCCATACCAATGGATAAACGTGCCATACACCTGGTTGGCGAGCCGTTGGCTTATCAATATTATGGTAAAGAGGGAGAAAGCATATATTCAATATCGCGTGGGGTGCTTAACCGTAAAATGGTTACCCTTGCAGAAGAAGAGGGGGTAGAGTTCTTTTTTGGGGTAAGGATTTGGGATGTTGACCTTGCCACAGCTACTTTACTGAAAGGGGAAACCGAGCGTGGCCCGTGGGAAGAATTAAAGTATGATATTGTTTTTGGTGCCGACGGCGCTTTTAGCCGCATCCGTCACCGCATGCAGCGCCAGAGCATGTTTAATTACTCTCAGGAGTTTTTAAACCTGGGCTACAAGGAACTTAATATACCGCCAAATCAAGATGGCAGCCACAAGCTCGACAAGAACTCGCTGCACATATGGCCAAGAAAAGAATTTATGCTTATTGCACTGCCTAATTTAGACGGCAGTTTTACATGTACACTGTTTATGCCTTTTGAAGGCGAAAATTCTTTCGAATCGCTGAAAGATAAAGAAACTCTTGAGTCTTTTTTTGCAAAACATTTCCCTTCTACTATAGACGTAATTCCTAAACTGGTTGAGGATTTCTTTAAAAACCCTACAAGTACGCTGGTAACCATGAAATGTTACCCGTGGACGTATGAAGATAAAGTGGCGCTTATTGGCGATGCCTGCCATGCTATAGTACCTTTTTACGGACACGGTATGAACGCGGGCTTTGAAGATATTACAATACTTAACAGTTTTATTAAGCAATATGGGGATGACTGGCTTTCGATATTTAAAGAATATCAAAAAAGCCGCAAGCCTAATGCGGATGCCATAGCTGAACTTAGTTACCGCAATTTTATGGAGATGAGCTCTAAAACGGCTGATGCTGATTTTCTGCTTCAGAAAAAAATAGAGAAACACTTTTCAGAAAAACATCCTGATAAGTGGCTGCCATTATACAGCCGCGTTACATTCAGCTACAGCCCTTACAGCGAAGCGCTTGCTATCGGCGACAGGCAAAAAGCCATAATGGATGAAATAATGGGTATGGATAACATAGAAGCTATATGGGACAGCCCCGAAGTTGAGCAGAAGATATTAAAGCTTTTAGAAGAATAAACTTTTTTACTTCACCTTACTTTTCTTCCCTGCGTGCTTTATCAATACTGAATGCAGGCGTGCAAATAGCAAGGTATTCGCACGGTTCTTCAAACGGGTTAGAATACTGTACCCGTGCACCGCTGCTTATTTTTATAGATTGCCCGGTTGTAAGGATGATGCATTCACCATCAATCATAAACTGCTTCTTACCTTTTATTATATAGGTATATTCGTCAAACTCCGGGTTTTGGTGGGGTTCGCTCCATCCGGGTGGTGCAACCATATGGGCTATAGATAGTGCGGCATTGCCATCAGAAGCACTTCCGAAATGCTCCTCTATAAGTTTACCGTCATCTGTAGGCACTGTAAACGGACTGTCCTGAATAAAATACTTTTTCATTTTTTATTATTTATAAGGTAACAGGATTACAGAGCCTGGTGTGTATTGTGTTACTGCAAATTTAGGTAAAGACCCTTTGCAGGGTGTGAAAGTTTACATAAAACACAAGCTGCCAAAAAAAATACAATGCCTGCACAATAAATGAATATGAATTATGTTATTTATAAGTATTCTATTTTAATTTAAAATTATTATTAACAAAAATCGGTTTCGGTTTGCTAAAAACAAAAAATTGTAAATAAAAGGGCAGGATTTGTAAAATTAAGGTTACCGCTCCAATATAAAATTAATGTTAAGAAGCGATAAAAAAATTCTTTTTATTTTTTTTTATGTCTTAATAAATTAAATTTGCCCATCTTATCAAAAATTAAGTTGTTAAACAGCAAGAAACTATTATTTAAAAAAATCAAAATTAAATTTTCAAAAAATGGCAAACGCATCTATTCAGAAGGTTGAAACTAAAGGTGGTTCTTCTAAAGGATCTAATGTATTCGCGGCACTGGCTATCGTTATCTGTATTATTGTAGGTATACTAGTGTGGAAATTCATCATGGGCCACCCATCAAACTTTGAAGATAATAACCCTGAAGGGCACCCACTGCCTGGTAACTACCTTGGTATGGTTTACAAAGGCGGTTATGTGGTACCGGTACTTATGGGCTTATTCCTTATGTCGGTAGTATTCTCTATCGAGCGTCTATTTGTTATCAACAAGGCTGCAGGTAAAGGTAATGTAGAAACTTTTGTAAGGAAAGTACAAAACCAGATTGCTGCAGGAAACATAAACGAAGCTATGGCTGAGTGCGACAAGCAACAAGGTACTGTGGCTAACGTGGTTAAAGCAGGCCTTATTAAGTATGAAGAAGTTAAAAGGGAAGGTTTTGACAGCGAAAGGGCTGAAGCTGCTATCCAGCAGGAAATAGAAGAGGCTACCTCTCTTGAGATGCCTATGCTTGAGAAAAACCTTGTAGTTATATCTACTCTTGTATCTATTGGTACACTTTGTGGTCTATTAGGTACGGTAACAGGTATGATTAAGGCGTTCTCTGCTCTTGGTGCAGGTTCTACACCAGACTCTTCTCAGCTTGCTAACGGTATCTCTGAAGCACTTATCAACACTGCTACAGGTATCGCAACATCTACAGTAGCAATTATTGCTTACAACTCATTTACATCTAAAATTGACAAGCTTACTTACTCTATAGATGAGGCTGGTTTTACAATTGCCCAGACTTACAGGCGTTTCAGGTCTCGTGCCAACAACGCTTAATTAAAGAGTAGTTAACTTATAAATAATTAGTGCCGGCCCCGGGGAAGCACAGCTCTCCCGGGCCTGTACAAACAAGCTGATAATATAAATGGCTAAAGTTAAAGTATCTAAAAAGAGCACAAGGATAGATATGACCGCTATGTGTGATGTGGCATTCCTACTTTTGTCGTTCTTTATCATGACGGCTACTGCAAAGCAGCCCGAGCCGCATCCGGTAGATACTCCTGCTTCTACCGTTCAGACAAAGCTGCCGGAAGAAAACCTGGCAACTATAACTGTTGGTGATGACAAGGCGTTTTTTACCATGATGAGCCCTGAGGTTAGGAGAGGGGCACTTGAGCGTATATCTCAGGAATATAATGTAACATTTACTGATGCAGAATACCAGGCTTTTGCAAACCTGCAGGGTTTTGGAGTTCCGTTAAACCAGCTTAAAGGACTTTTGGCTATGGAGCCATCTGAAAGGATGGAAGAAGGCCTGCAGGGTGGTATTCCTTTTGACTCTGTTAACAACCAGTTGGGAAGCTGGGTAGAAGCAGCAAGGGAAGCCCACAAGGCAGTTCTTGAAGAAAGGATGAGCAAGGGTGAAGAAGGCGTTGTTTTTAAAGACCTTGATATTGCGATAAAAGGTGATGCCGAAGAAGATTATCCTGTAATTAAGAGGATAATAGACATACTACAGGAGCAAAAGAAGAACAAATTCTTCCTTGTGACTGGTTTGAGGGACGAAAATTTTTAATTTAAAAGCATTACTGTAAAATGGCAGAATTAAATACCGGCGGCGACGGTGGCAAAGGCAAAAAAGTAAGAAGTAAGAAAATGAATCCGGGTGTCGATCTTACCGCGATGGTGGATTTGGCATTCCTTTTGATTACTTTCTTTATGCTTACCACAACCCTGTCTAAGCCGCAATCTATGAACCTTGCTATGCCTGATAAAAATCCTGAAGATAAGGTTGATGATACTCAGGCAGTAGCTAATGACCGTACCATGACCATTTTGCTTGGTAAAGATGATAGCATACTGTGGTATTTTGGTGAATTTGCAGCTCCGCTTATCGAGCCTACACAAAGTGCTTATGGTAAAGAAGGTATACGTCAGGTAATACTGCAAAGAAAGGCAGCAGTTGAAGCAGCTTATAAAGGGCAGCTTGATGATAACGGTAACCAGAAAGGGCTTATTGTTATTATTAAGGCAAGTGATAAAACACACTATAAGAACCTTATAGATATTCTTGACGAAATGGCTATAACCAATATAAGTATATATGCCATTGGAGATATAACCAAGCCGGAGGTAGAGTTACTGAAGGAAAAAGGAATGGATTAATTCCTTTTAACTAACAAAAAACATTAGAGATTATGTCTAAGTTAAACATATTTAAGACCCAGTGGATTGATATGGTTTTTGAAGGCCGTAACAAGAAATATGGTGCTTACCAGCTGCGTTCGGAAAACCCGAAAACAACGGTTAGGGCTATGATATTGGGTATATTGCTTTTCTCAGCCGCTATAGCTTCACCGCTTATATCACGTTATATCAGTGATAATTTAGGTAGCGCTGAAAAAGAAGAGAACCTTGATAAGGTTATCGAAGTGGTAGACCTTCCACCACCACCGGCAGAAGAACTTCCGCCGCCACCGCCACCGCCACCGGTAGAAGAATACCAGGCGCCAAAGTCGGTTGTGGAAGAAGTAAAGTTCAAACCTCTTGAGGTGAAGAAAAAAGAAGAGGTTGTAGAAGAACCGCCTACAAAAGATAAACTTGAGGTTGCTGACCCAAGTTCTCGTAACGCTGAAGCAAGCCCAACAGGTGACATCAATATCGGTAAACCTTCGGGAGACCTTGATAAAGGAGTTGAGGCTCCTGACAACACGGTATATAACTCTGCGGGCCTTCAGGTACAGCCGCAATATCCGGGTGGTATGGATGAGTTCTACAACTATGTGAACAAGAACTTCAGGATTCCTGATATAGACCAGGATATGACAGCGAGGATATATGTATCTTTTGTTGTAGAAAAAGATGGTTCAATGACAGGTATCAAAGTACTCAGGGACCCTGGTTACGGGCTTGGTAAAGAAGCTGAGCGTGTGCTTAAGTCAATGAAGAAAAAGTGGCAGCCGGGTATTCAGAACGGTAAGCCTGTAAGGGCTTCTTACAACCTGCCTATCACCATTAATATCAGGTCATAATAAAATAAAGCGGGATGCTGAACAACAGAAGATCTCGGCAAGAAACACAGAAATCGCCCGTACAGCGATTTCTGTTTGTTTTAGGGATAGTGTTTTTTTTAATGTACCTTATTTTGGGGCTTATTATAATTTTCTGGAAAGAACTTCCTTTTAATCTTACCTACAACGGCAGGCTTGCCTTTGGGGGGTTATTAATTGTATATGCTTTTATCAGGTTTATAAGGCTGCTTCAAAAAGGCAGGTAATTAATAACAGATGAAGAAACTAAGAAGTATATATTTCGGGGTGCTGTCGGTGGTTTTTGCTTTTACACTTTTCTTTGCCTGCAAAGGCGAGGGCAGCGGAAGCGATGGTGCTAATGCCGAAATACCCGAAACGTTAACATCAGGCAGGGTTAATTTGCATGTAGATACTACAGTCCAGCCGATAGTTGAAGATGTACTTGCTGTTTTCCACAGTGTTTATAACAGGGCTACTATACAGCAGGTGAATAGGACTGAAAGCGAAATAGTCAATGCCCTGCTCTCAGATTCTGCAAGTGTTGCGGTTTTACCCCGTATGCTTACAGATGATGAGGCACGTTACTTCGAAAAAAGGAAAATTACCCCGCGTGTAACGCCTTTTGCAACAGACGCTGTTGCATTTGTAGTAAACAATAAAGCAACAGATACCCTTCTTGACCCCGAAGAACTTTACAAAGCTTTAAGGGGAGAGCCTTCAACAATAAGCAAACTTGTTTTTGATAACCCCGGCTCAAGTACGGTACAATACCTGCTCAAAAAAGCAAATGCCGGCAAACTCCCTGCACAGGGAATGTTTGCTTTAAACTCTAACCGGGAAGTTATAGAATATGTGCGTGACAACAATGGAGCAGTCGGAATTGTAGGAGTAAACTGGCTGGTGCAGCCTCCGCTAAACCTGCAAAAAACTGTAGAAGATGTCACTGTCATGGCAGTAAAAAATGTTAAAACCGACACTACTGCCGCAGGGTACTACAAGCCCTCTCAAACCAATATAGCTACGGGTGCATACCCGTTTACCCGAAAGTTGTATTTGTTAAATTATCAGGGTAAGCAGGGTTTAGGCATGGGGTTTGCAACCTACATAAGTGCACGCGAAGGACAGCGCATAATCCTGAAGTCAGGATTGCTGCCAGAAGAAATCCCGCCGAGGGAAATAAACGTGAGAAACGAACTATAAACTGTAAATAATTATAAAAGAGTATAAAATGATCAAGACGAAAGATTTAAAATTCCTTGGTTTATCCCTTTTGCTATTCGGAGCGGCAAATGCCCAAAGTGCCGATGAAGCTAAAAAGGCTATTGATGCTGAAAAATTTCAGAAGGCCAAAACGATTTTAAAGAACCTTATTGCATCTGAGCCGGAAGAAGGTAAAAATTACTTTCTGTTAGGCGATGTATATCTTAAGCAAAAAGAGCAGGATTCTGCAGCCATTTATTTCAATAAAGGCAAAGTTGTAAAAAAAGATCCTGAATATAATACTATAGGCCTTGGGCATATAGATCTTAATAAAGGTAATACTGCCGCAGCACAGTCTAAATTTAAAGCAGTAGAAGACGGCCTTAGGCGTAAAGACAGTGAGCAGCTTGTATATATAGGCCGCGCTTATGTAAACGCTGAAAATCCTGACTACAATAAAGCCATAGAGGTTTTAAAGCGTGCTATTGCGAAAGACGATAAAAATGCACAGGCTTACATAACACTTGGTGATGCTTATGTTGGTGCAGCCAAATACAACGAGGCTTTCCAGGCGTATCGTGATGCAGTTGCACTTGATAATACAGCACAAAGGGCAAGCCTTCAAATGGCGGTAATCACTAAAAACACAAGGGCTGCCTTCCCGGAAGCGGTTAGTGCTTTTGAGAACATCCTGAAAAAAGACCCTAACTATGGCCCTGCATACAGGGAGCTTGCAGAAACATACTACCTATGGGCAAATACTGATACTGCCAAGTATGACCAGTATATGAAAAAAGCGCTTGAAAACTATGAAAAGTACATGCAGCTTACAGATTACTCGCTTAACTCGCGTATGAGGCATGCTGACTTTTTAGTGCTTGCGAGAGATTACAAAGCGCTTGAAGCTGAGGCTAAAAAAATGCAGGAGCTTGACAAAGTAAACCCAAGGATACTGCGTTACCTTGCTTACTCTGCTTATGAGAACGGTAACTTTAAGGCGAGCCTTGATGCCATGAATGAGTTTATGGCAAAAGTAGAAGAAGAAAGACTTATTGCACGTGACTACCTGTATCTTGGCCTTGCCAAAATGGCTTCAACTGTAAATACAGATGCAGAAGGCAACACTACAATAACAGATCAGGCTAAATTTGACCAGGCAATTAAAGACATACAGAAAGCCGCAGAGCTTGATATTGATATTACCAATGAGTTTAACGCGATAGGTAAAAAACTGTTTGCTCAAAAACTTTACGGCCCTGCATCTTATGTTTTTGAAACGGCAATCTCAAACCCTGATAACAGGAATGCGTTTTATGATAACTTCTACCTTGCATATTCAATATACTACGACCACCTGAATATGACAGATGAAGCTAAGAAAAACAATACAGAGCGTCTGCAACTGGCAAGCACAGCTTTGGATAATGTAATTAAGCTTTCACCTGAAGCCCCGGATGCTTTTCTTTATAAAGCAAGGATAAACCAAGCCATTGGTTCAGAAGAATCATATGCAACAATGTCAGAAGCTTATGACAAATACATAGAGATTGTTGCCGCGAAAGCACAACGTACAGATGCCGAGAAGAAAAACCTGATTGAAGCTTACAGCAATGCCGGTGCTTATTACGCTATAACAAACAAGGCGAAAAGTAAAGAGTATTTTAATAAAGTACTTGAACTGGACCCGAATGATGCATTTGCAAAGCAGGAGCTGCAAAAACTTAAAAACTAAGTTGACAATTAATATAATGAACCGTTTCGGGCTTACCGGAACGGTTTTTTTATACCCAAAATTTTAATGTGTATCTTTGCAGCCTATTTTTGAAAGAATGCTGAAGAAGGAAATACAGATAGCAGTAGAAAAAGGCGAAATGCTGCCGCTTATGGAAGAGTTTTATACCATTCAGGGGGAAGGCTACCATACCGGCACTGCTGCCTATTTTATCCGTGTAGGGGGATGCGATGTGGGATGCCACTGGTGCGATGTAAAAGAAAGCTGGAATGCAGAGCTGCATCCGCCGACAGGCGTAGCCGCTATAGTTAATAATGCGGCTGCACAAGCCAAAACAATAGTAGTTACAGGCGGCGAACCCTTAACATGGGATATGCAGCCGTTAACCACCGCCCTTAAAGAAAGAGGGCTTAATGTGCACATAGAAACCTCTGGTGCATATCCTGTAACCGGAACATGGGACTGGTTTTGCCTTTCGCCAAAAAAGACTAAGCTGCCTGTGCAGGAAGCATATAACGCAGCCCATGAACTAAAGGTAATTATACACAACAGGCACGACTTTTTATTTGCTGAAGAGCAGGCCGCAAAAGTAAATGATAATGCCATATTGTTTCTTCAGCCGGAGTGGAGCAAAAAAGAACAGATGACACCACTTATTGTAGATTATGTAATGAATAATCCCAAATGGCGTGTATCTTTACAAACACATAAATACTTAAATATTCCATAACAATTTTAAAGACTAAGAAGATGAAGAAACTTTTATTAATTGCTGCATTTATACTTACAACAAGTGTTGGTTTTGCACAGTCTGATGCTTTTAAGGCTGATGTTAAAAAGCTGATGGAACTATCAGGTAGTACAGACCAGATGGATATGGCTAAAAAACAGGTTATTGCAATGATTCCTGCTGATAAGCAGGCAGCATTCAGCAAAGATTTTGAAGAATCTTTAAAGCCGGTTATTGAAAAACAACAAAAATTTTATCTTACTGAGTTTACTCATGATGAGATAAAGCAGATAATCAAGTTTTATGAGTCGCCGGTAGGTAAAAAATTTGCTGAGAAAAATACTAAACTGGCAGAAGCAAACATTCAGACAATGCAGGAGTGGAGTATGGAGCTTCAGGGCCTGATGATGAAATACATGCAGTAACAACTCAGTTTACTGAACAATAAACCCGGCTTTAAGCTGGGTTTATTGTTTTAAAGACAGTTTGGCAAGATAGTCATAATGTTCGCCCTCCGTCACAAGTTCACAATCAAGCCCGTTGGCATGCGCTGCGTTTTGCAATGTGTTGTAGTCTATATACATCCATTCAAAAGACTCTTCTGTTTCCCCTTTGTAGCTAATGGTAAAAGTTACCTCTCCATAATAATCTACATCACCCGGTATCCACTTTCCGCCATCCTCATCTTCGTCAAACATATAGATAATATCGCTGGAATCAACCAGTATTTGTCCGCCTTCGCTAAGCAACGATTTCATTTTTTGCAGGAAAGCAGTTATGTTCTTTAATCTGCCGCACATGCCTGCACCGTTCATGAGTAAAAGTATAGTGTCAAATTTTTCATTTTCAAGAGCCATGATATCAGCGTTGCGTGCATCTTCCACACCTCTCAACTTACAGGCTTCAATTGCGTTGCCTGATTTATCTATCGCTGTAACCGCTAAACTACGCTCGTTCTGCAGGTACAGGCTGTGGCTGCCCGCCCCGCATCCGGCATCGAGTACCCTTCCCTTAGCAAGCTGCAATGCTTTTTGCTCTATCGCGGGCATTTCTTCATAGCTCCTGAAAAGGTAGGCAACGCTCATTTCATCTTCTTCGGATATAGAAGTTTCGGTAATTAAATTTTCAGGTGCATTGCCTGTTTGATAATCGAGTATGGCTTTTCCGAAAAGGTCTTTCATTATTTTATACTTTTACAGCCTGAGAGGAAACGGATTAAAATGGATGATTTTTTAAAGCAGCTCCCAAAGCTGGCCAAAGATAAGCATAACGAGAATAAAAAGTTTTTTGACAGGCTTAAAAAGAAAGTCCCTAAAAACATGGATTATATTATGCAGGACCTGCATGAGGCGGAGTTTAAAAAAACAGACTGCCTTAGCTGTGCCAACTGCTGCAAGACAACCGGCCCGCTTTTTACCACTGCCGATATAGAGCGTATTGCAAAGCATTTCCGGATGAAGCCGCAACAGTTTATAGAAAACTACCTGCGTGTTGATGAGGATAATGATTATGTGCTGCAAAGCGTGCCCTGTACTTTTTTGGATAATGAAAACTACTGTATGATATATGATGTGCGGCCAAAGGCATGCAGGGAGTTCCCGCATACCGACAGGAAGAAGTTCCAGCAGATAAGCAATCTTACTTTAAAGAATGTTGCTATTTGCCCGGCTGCCTATAACATTGTGGAAGAAATGAAAAAGAAAATATTATAATGCAGGTATATAAATCAAAAATAGATATTTGGCTTTTAGCTGTAGTATTTGTGCCTTTGTTTGCTGTTTTATTGCAGGTATTAGTTACATTCACGTTGGGTTTGGTTGCTTTTATTGCCGTCATTATTGCTGTAATGATATATATGTTTACAACAACTAAGTATATAATTGATAATAACTCATTACGGGTTAAAATAGGTATTTTTGAATATACACAGGTTAAGATAAGCAACATTACCGCCGTAAGAAAAACAAATAACCCGCTTAGCGCGCCTGCACTTTCTTTAAAGCGCCTTGAGGTGCGGTATGGTAAAAACTTCGATTATATTCTGATTTCTCCAAAAGACAGGGATGCCTTTATAGAGGATCTCCTAAAAATTAATCCTTCTATAAAAGTAGATATGTAATATTTCCGGAAACAAAATTTTGTAGTTTTACCGCACATATTTTTAACTCTATGAAAACGGTAAGAAACCTTTTCCTTATTTACATTTTGTCGTTTATTACAGCAGTGGGCAGTACATTTATTAATGATACTCTTGTTGTAAATTATCGCCTTGAAGACAGGCTGACAGAAGCAGCTTTAATAAGTATACCGGTTTTTTTGGTGCTAAGCTTGCTATATATAGTTAACAGGTTGGTGGTAAAAACGCTGAAGGCGGTTAAAAAGAAAAAGCCCTCCGGTACGGAAGGCTCTACAGAAATTAAGCAGTAGCTTCTTCTTCGTTATGTTGTTTAAGCTCGCCTACTAAACTTTCAATGCTGTGAATTTTATCCTGTATATAATCCAGTAACCCTTCTATTTTATCTTTAAGGTCGGTTAAAAATTCTATAACATCTTCTATGTATCCTTTTATCTTCTCAATAAAAGAAATTACATATTGTATCAGGTTGTCAATTTTCTCTGTAATATTCATGGTAACGGTGTTATTATGTTTACAGAGTGAAATTACAAAAGCAGTTTTATAACCCGAAACACTTTGTATAAATATTAAGAATTTTACTATTCAGGGTAAATAAGGTACTGCCTGCGCATTTCCTTAAAGGCATCCAGTCCGTCTTCCCATGTCCGGCGGATGTCGCTTTCGCTCATACCCGATTCTATTTGCTGCTGCAATAGTTTGGTGCCGGCAAGTTTGGTGAAGAATGGAGTAAAGAAATTTGTTTTGTCATTGGTGTCATTATACGCCTTTAGCAGCCATTTCAGTTCCAGCTTTTTTACTCTCCTTACATCTGTAAGGTCTTCTCCATAGCAGGTAACACCATTATGCTTAGGCGATTTTGCCCCTTCATTCGGCGCGGGTGTAAAGCTAAAGCCATCGTCCGGTAAAAAGGGCGCTCCATAAATCTGGAACTGCATATTGGTACCGCGGCCCACGCTTACATCTGTACCTTCAAAAAAGCAAAGGCTTGGGTACAGCTTTATAGCCTGGCTGTTTGGCAGGTTAGGCGATGGCTTTACAGGCAGGTTGTACTGCATGGTGCGCTTGTAGTTACTGCAGGGTATAATGGTAAGGTTGCACTGCGCACCATTGGCAAGCCAGTTTTGCCCGTTTATCATCTTGGCATATTCGCCAATAGTCATACCATGTAAAACCGGTATGGGATGCATCCCTACAAAACTCTGAAACTCCGGCTCCAGTATCGGGCCATCTATAATCCTGCCGTTAGGATTGGGCCTGTCTAAAACAATAAGCGGAATATTATTTTCGGCACAGGCTTCCATTACATAGTGTAAAGAAGATATATAGGTATAAAAGCGTGCGCCTACATCCTGAAGGTCAAAAACCATAATGTCGATATCCTGTAAATGTTCGGGCTTAGGTTTTTTATTATTATCATATAAAGATATTATAGGCAAACCTGTTTTGGTATCCCGTCCGTCTTTAATAAGTTCCCCCGCATCGGCTGTGCCGCGAAAACCATGCTCTGGGGCAAAAATTTTTGTAATGTTTATTTCGCCTTTTTCCGTTTGTACGGTATATAAAAAATCGACAATATTAATTGTCCTGATGGTATCTTCATCTTTGGCAATATATTTAATGATGCCTGTCTGGTTGGTTACAACACCTGCTCTTTTTCCTTTTAGCAGGGGCAGGTACTGTTCATAATTATCTGCGCCTGTTTTTATGGCCGGCCTCACATCTGTAACAGGGTCTTCATAATCAGCAGATTTTGCTCCGCTCTTCAGGCTCTTAGACGAAATTCCGCACGACGCCATTAATATTAATGAGAATAATAATGTATTTTTGAATAACGAAAAAGACCTCATATAAGTTGAATTTAGAATATTTTATTGCCCGCAGGCTGGTTTCTGCCAAAAACCATAAAAGTAGTATATCGGCGCCAATAATAAAAATAGCCGTAATAGCAATTGCCATAGGCGTTATCATGATGATAATAGCCATTGCAACAGGCGTTGGCCTGCAGGATAAAATCCGTGAAAAGGTTTCGGCGTTTAACGGGCATATTATTATATCCAACTATGATGATAACAGGAGCGAGGTAAGCGTTTCGCCAATACCCATAAAGCAGGACTTTTATCCGGAATTTAAATCGGTGCAGGGCATAAGCCATATTCAGGCAGTGGCAAGCAAGGCAGGGATTATCCGTACAGAAGAAACAGTAGAGGGTGTAATTTTTAAAGGTGTAGGCAAAGAGTACAAGTGGGACAACCTTAAAGAATATATTGTTTCGGGACGAATCCCTGACTTGCAGAACAAACTTAATAATGAGGTTATACTTTCGCAATACCTTGCCGACAGGCTAAAACTTAAAGCAGGAGATAAATTTAATACCTTCTTTATGAAAGAAGATGCCAACAGTATGCCCAACATGAGGGTTTTTGAGTTGGTTGGAATATTTAACTCCGGTTTTCAGGAATTTGATGCGGCCTATCTTATTGGCGACATCCGCCACATACAGCGCATAAATAAATGGCGCAATGGCGAGGTAGGCTCCTTTGAAGTTTTTATAGACGATTTTGATAAGCTTTACCAAACAGGCGAAGAAGTGTATAAAAACATACCCTCTACACTCGACAGCCGTACAATAGAACAAAAATATTCTAATATCTTTGAATGGCTCACACTCTTTGATTTTAATATAGCACTTATAATTATAATTATGGTTATAGTGGGCACCATAAATATGATAGTTGCCCTGCTGGTGCTTATACTGGAGCGCACCCAGATGATAGGCATGCTAAAAGCGCTGGGAGCAAATAACTGGAGCGTCAGAAAAATATTTTTATATAATGCAGGTTATCTTATTATAAAAGGGCTGCTTTGGGGTAATGGCATAAGCATAGCGCTGCTGCTGATACAAAAACACTTCGAAATAATTAAGCTGCCGCCAGAAAACTACTATGTAACAGTAGCCCCGGTAACTATAGATGTGCCTTCAATACTGCTGGTTAATGCCGGAACAATAATAGTTTGCCTTACACTACTTTTAGTACCGTCTTACATTATCACTAAAATTTCGCCTGTAAAAGCCCTGCGGTTTGATTAATATTCAAAAGAGGTGTCATAATTCTGCAAATTTTTCTGAATGATTGATTGTGCTGAAAAAAATGTTCAATTTTTTCAGCCTGTAGATTGCATGCAATCAGTCACTTAAAAATAAAGGTTAAAAAAACATTAAAA
>NZ_JAMWYY010000064.1:8932-16637 GCF_024305175.1 Flavobacterium sp. | reverse complement strand
TATACTACATTTTGAGTAATATTTCATTTTTTGTATAAAATAATGAAACTCGTTTATCTTTTTTTATGTTCAAATCTTACATTATTGCATAATGGATCATTATATCTAAAATTTAAGAGTTTAATCATGCTGTCACTACCATTCAGCATGTTCACATGGCTATTTTCAAAAATCGCCGCGTGGTCGTGTGATAACGGTGAATATATAGCCGGAGTCTTAACCTGCATTGCTATTGACCATTTTATCGGTAGCATATATCATGCATTTAAGCTTAAAGATTTCACTTTCAGAAAAAATATTATTGGGCTGCTCACTAAACTTGCTCTATGTGCAGGTGCTGCAATACTTTTTGAAGTCATGCATACAACTCTTAAAGATGCCTCTTTTATTTATGACTATCTTAAATCACTCACAAGATTAATCGTAATACTGTATCCTGCCAGTTCAGCATTTTTAAATATGAGTGCTATTACGAACGGGGTATTTCCTCCATTAGGATGGATTAATAAAATGAAAGCTTTTAATGAAAATCTCGATTTGAATAAAATAAAGCAATAATGGACGCAATCACACTAAAGAGAATCGCGCTACTGCACCCTGTTATAAGAAGTGAAGTTAATGAGGCATATAAATGGGTAAACAATTCTCTTTTGGGAAAAAATGTACGCCTGCGTTTTACACATACGTTACGTACACCTGAAGAACAGGATATACTTTACCGACAAGGCCGTACAAATTTTAAAGATGCTAAGGGAAACGATTTAAGAAAAGTTACCAATGCTAAAGCCTGGCAGTCTATTCACAATTACGGACTTGCTTTTGATTTTACGCTTTTATTGGATACCGACAATAATGGCTCGTTTGAAACTGTTTCATGGTCAACTGTAAAAGATTTTGATGGTGACAAAAAGGCAGACTGGATGGAAATAGTAAATTATTTTAAAACACTCGGATGGCAATGGGGTGGCGACTGGAAGAAATTTCCTGATTACCCTCACTTAGAAAAAAACTTTGGATTGGATTGGAAGGCGTTAAAATTGAAGTATGATAGCGGCGATATCTTTACAGAAGTAATAGAAGGAAATACTTATAAATGGGTTAATCTATGAAAAAATATTTTCCTTATTTAATAGCAGTAATCTTAGCTGTACTATTGGTATATCAATGGGAAAAGAATGCATCAGAAAGCATTTTTAAAACTGCCAACCTTAATGCGTTAACCGATTCTGTATCCTATTATAAAAATCAACTGGGAACTTCAACTGCATCAATACATACTTTACAATTAGAGGCGAAAGATCTCAAAAAAGTAATATTAGAAAAGGATAAAAAAATGGCCGCTTTAACTTCAGAATTCTCTAAAGTAAGAAATATTATATCTCTTAAGTCTGAAGCCAGTTTACCACCTGTTGAAATAAGGTATGAAAAAAGTGTAGGATCAGACTCAACACAACCATTTAAATTTGAAAGGACAGGTTTCAACAAAACCTACTGGTATAGTATGGGCTATAAAGTAACACAGGATAGCCTTATAATATATCCTTTATCAATACCTACAGAAACAACAATAATTACAGGTTTTAAACGAAAATGGCTTTTAGGCAGGCAAACCCTTAGTACCGATATAACTAATAGTAACCCTTATATATCGGTACAGCAGATAAAATCTGCAGAGGTTATTATTCCTGCACCTTTATATAAAAAATGGTATGTATGGCTGGCAATTGGTGTTGCAGGCGGAGCTATTATGGCATCTAACTAAAAACCTCGCGCAACACTTCAACCGATTTAGGCCGCACAAAACCTTCGAGATGAAGCGCATAATAATCCATTAGTATTTTTAGCAATATCTGCCTTTCTGAAACGTGAAATGCTTTTGCGGATGTATCCGGCTTTAATTGCAGTAACCGGTGCATTAGGGCAGTATCCGCTTCAGAGAGGCAGCTAATTGTTTCATGGCGCAAAAATACGCCTTCTGCCATCTCAAAAAAAGGATAGTTGCTTTGTGTTACATCCGGATAAAATCCTAAAAACTTACTCAGTTCTAAGAGTACAATAAGGTGAAAGTTTGCAACACCCTCATGTGTGTCTAACCACTGCAGGGCAGTTTCAAGATATTCATAAAGGTTTTTGTTTGCTTCCTCTTCTTTGATGCAATAATGCAATATTTCTGAAATGAATATTGCTATTGTTGTTTTAGTTATATCGGTATGAAGCGTGTGATAAGGTTGCGAGAGCCTGACTTCTTTAAAATATTCTAATGAACCTTTATTTTTATGTGAGGCTTCTATTTCAAGAATATTCAGTGGACGGAAGTATACTGTTTTTTGTGAGTTTTTGCGTGACGAAAAAGCATCTCTTACATAATAAGACTTTAATCCTGCACTTTGGGTAAAGCACTTTACAATAAGGCTTTTATCCTGATAGCGCAGCGCACTTATTACAATTGCTTTTGTTTTAACAAGCATAGCATCTACCTTATAATCATTACCTTTTTTACCTTGGTTTTTGTTCCGTCGTCAGAGGCAATAAAAATCATATATACACCCGAGGCTACCTTATACCTGCCAAACGCACGTGTATCCCAAAGTACAGTACCTCCTTCTGATGTGGTTTCGTAAACAAGGTTACCTTCTATATCCGTTATTTTAATGTTGGCATTATCTATAAGCCCGCTTATTTTTACATCCCCTTCAAAACCGGGACGCACCGGGTTAGGATATACATAAACATTGTTAAGATCATCTGCTGCTTCTGTTGCTGTACCCTTATAAGACACCATACCCCTATCAGTCGCGAAAAAAACTTCTCCCGAGGCCTGGTTAATCGCAATATCATTAACTGTATTACTTGGTAAAGGCGAATTACTGTTTGTAAAATGAAAAATAGTCCTTTGTCCGTCAGGTGAAACCAAAAAGGCCCCTGCCCCTGCGGTAGCTATCCATTTATTATTAGAGCCGTCAACCTCAATATCAGTTAAAATCTGCTCAAAAAGCAACTCCTGCGCAAGGCCGTCTTCCTCAATAATAATTTCATTAACAGAAAGTATATCTTCGGTCAAAAAACGGTCTACACCAGGCAACACTCTTAATCCGCTTGATGTCCCTATCCATAAGCGGTTATTGTTATCTACAGCAACACAACGCACATAGTCACTTGGCATATTTACTGATTCTCCTTTAAGCACCATAAATTTATTACCTGCAGCTTCGTTAAAACCAATAAGGCCATTATTGATTGACGGAATCCACTTTGTGCCATTCTTGTCGATAGCCATTCTCTGGTAACGATCTGATTTAGGATTTGAAGTTACATCCTCAAAACTATAGGAAGACCAGTTGCCGTTACGAAAAACAACAAGAGGCTTATCTGTCTGGTCATTGGTCATCCATAAGCCACCTGAACTATCAAAAGCAAGGCTGTTAACCCTTAGGTCATAATAGGTTGGCACTACAACCTGCTGGTTTTGCAAAGGGCTGTTAGTTTCGTTGTAAAGTATTACCGGCTCAAAACCTTCCATACGAACCAAACCATTGTGGTAGGATGAAATATAAACATCCGAAGGATTGGAAGGATTTACTGCAATATCAGATAATGACTCTGCTTCAAAAACATCTTCATAAGATATGCTTTCCCAACCCTCTTGTGTTAGCCTGCTGATGCCTTTTCTTGAAAGGTCGGGTGTCATAAAGAAATTATAACTTCCGTAAACAGCCCAAAGTCCGTTGGGTGCAAACTCTAAAGAGAAGATATTGCTATATAATGGCCCTTGAGGGGTTATATTTTCGCGGACTGCAATATTATTTAAAGCGCTCTGTATTACACCGTCTTCAGCAGTTCCAATAAAAATCTGTCCCGAAACTACGGTAGCACAGGTAAAAACTACATCTTCATTAGGCAGGCCGTTTAACTGAAGTACCTGTATTACGTTTTCACCATATACCAAAATGCGACTTGCAGATGTAACCACGAGATAACCGTTCGCTTCCCTTATATCAGTGGCAGCAGTCCCCATAAAAGCCAGGTTAAAAATGCCCCCATTTTCCAGCCTTACAAGGCTCGCGGAATTATCAGTTGCAAAAAGCTGGTTTCCAAACGCGGAAATTCCGGTCCATGATCCGCCATATTCCTGCATCCATTGTGTATAATCGTTAAGGTTAGGGTTACTTAGCAGTCCCCTGCTTATGCCGTTTTCTGCTGTAGCTGCATAAAGGTAGCCGTTATGAACAGCAGTTTGCACTACAGAAATCTCGGTACCGCTGGGTCCTAAAAAGTAGGTGTCACCAAACTCTAAAGTCTCAAGGTTAAAAACAGCAATACCAAAGTCGCAGCTTATATAGGCAATCCCATTATATTCGTCTATATTATTAATCCCTTTACGCGATGGCTGAACAGTTGTTTCTTCTATAATATCTACTTTGTTTAAAATAGAATTATCACCATTTACAACAATAAGTAACCCGTTACTGCTGCCCACAAGTGTGCGGTTGTAGGTGCTGCTGTAATGTATGGCTGTAATGGTTTCCGGTTTTAACCCGTCTACAGATGTAAGTGTCTTGATTTCGTTAGTAGTTGTGCTTTTAGAGAAAATAGCACTTTCTGCGGCGGCATACATCCTGCTGTTGCTCTGTGCCATATCCTGTATATTAGTATACGAAAAATGGCTGGCCCATGGCTGGCTGCCCTGGGCAAAAAGCATGTTGCTGATACAAACAAATACAAACAGGCAAAAAAATCTCATCAGTATATATTTAGGGCAAATATAAGCTAAAACGCATATATAGCCTTTTTTGTATAACCGGCAATAAAAAAAGCCCCACGCATTGCGTGGGGCCTCTTGTTATATAATAACTATACTTTAGTTATTGTTAGAGTTCCTTACAACTTTTACAGTTTCAATACCATATTCGGTTTCAATCTGTACTATATAAGTAGCTCCCTGTAGCGAACGCATATCTACTTTAGCGGTAGTAGCATTTACATCTTGTGTAATTACTACCTGGCCAAGTAGGTCTATTACTGTTACCCTGTTTATCATGTTGTTGTTCTCTATTGTAAGAACATCAACTACAGGAACAGGATAGTAAGAAAGTTTGTTCCTTTCAAAACTATCTGTACGCAGCGATACGATAACTGTTACAGCAAGCGAAGCCACACTTTCGCAACCATCTAAAGTTTGAGTAGCGTAGTATATTACTCCGTCCTCAAGAATTGTTGCAGGATCAAGCGGGTTAACATGGTTAGCAGCATCTTCGGCATTAGCATACCAAACTATGTCTGTACCCTCTACAGTAAGATTAGCAAAAGTAGCGTTTTCGCCTACAACTTGTGCAGCCTCTCCTGTTGGAGCAGGTGTTACGGTAATAGTTACCGCTACTGCAGTCCTGGTTGCACTTTCACATCCATTTACAGTTTGAGAAGCATAGTAGGTTGTTCCGCTAACAAGTACATCATTGCCGGCAAGAGGCTCGCCTCCTGTTTCGTCTGCATACCATAGTATATCAGTTCCTTCAGCAGTAAGGTCGGCAACTGTAGTGCCTTCACACAAAGTAAGGTCTGTAGCTACAGGAGCTTCTGTTACCTGAATAGTAACTGCAACGGCTGTTCTTGGACTTTCGCAATCATTAAGCGTTTGCGATACATAATATGTACCTGTTGCAAGGGCTGTGTCATCCGCAAGTGCTGTACCGCCTGTAGCATCAGCATACCAGGCAAGGTTATCACCTGTTGCAGAAAGTTCTGCTACAGTAGCACTGTCGCAGAATGCTTGTGCTTCGGCAACCGGTGCAGGAGTTACGTTTACAGTAACCGCTACTGCTGTCCTTGGGCTTTCACAATCATTAAGTGTTTGTGATACATAATAAGTACCTGTTGCAAGGGCTGTGTCATCCGCAAGGGCTGTACCTCCTGTTGCATTGGTATACCAAGCAAGGTTGTCACCTGTTGCAGAAAGCTCTGCTACAGTAGCACTGTTACAGAATATCTGAGCATTTGCCGTTGGAGCAGGTGTTACGTTTACAGTAACCGTAACCGCTGTCCTTGTTGCGCTTTCGCAACCATCTATAGTTTGCGTAGCATAATAAGTACCTGTTGCAAGGGCTGTATCATCTGCAAGGGCTGTACCGCCTGTTGCATTAGCATACCACATGATAGCTGTTCCTGTTGCAGAAAGGTCTGCTACAGTTGCACCACTACAAAATACCTGAGCATTTGCAGTTGGAGCAGTTGTTACATTTATAGTAACGGCAACTGCTGTCCTTGTTGTGCTTTCGCAACCATTAAGTGTTTGTGAGGCATAATAGGTAGTTCCGTTTGCAAGAGCTATGTTACCTGCAAGAGCAGTTCCGCCTGTTGCATCGGCATACCAAAGTATTGTGCCTGTACCTTCAGCGTCAAGATCTGCCACGGTAGCTGCATTACAAAATGTTTGTGCAACTGCTGCCGGTGCAGGAGTTACGTTTACTGTAACGCTAACCGCTGCCCTTGGGCCTTCGCAGTTATTTAGTGTCTGAGACACATAATAAGTACCTGTTGCCAGTACCGCAGTATCAAGTAGTTCAGTACCGCCTGTTTCGGCAGCATACCACTTAATATCTGTACCTGTTGCAGTAAGTTCTGCCACAGTAGCACTGTTACAGAATGTTTGTGCAGTTGCAGTAGGCGCAGGAGTTACATTTACAGTAATGCTTACCGCTGCCCTTGTGCTTTCGCACTCATTCAGTGTTTGTGATACATAATAAGTACCTGTTGCAAGGGCTGTGTCATCTGCAAGGGCTGTACCGCCTGTAGCGGCAGTATACCACTGTGTGTCTGTACCTGATGAGGTAAGATCTGCCACAGTAGCGCTGTTACAGAATGTTTGTGCACTTGCAGTAGGTGCAGGAGTAATATTAACTGTTACCGCTACAGCAGTTCTTGTAGGGCTTTCGCAACCATCTACAGTTTGTGTAGCATAGTAAGTAGCAGTTGTTAAAGATGCTGTACCTGTAAGCGGAGATCCGCCTGTAGCAACATCATACCATTGTACATCTGTTCCGGTAGCTTCAAGCTCGGCAACTGTACCAAAGTTACAGAATACCTGAGCATCTGCTCCAGGAGGCATAACCTCTGCAGGCTCTGTTACAGTTACAGATGCAGTTGTAGTACAACCGTTTGCATCGGTTACAGTTACATCATAAGCACCTGCTGTAAGGCCTGTTATTGTAGCTGTAGTAGCGTTATTGCTCCACAGGTAAGTGTAAGGAGTTACACCGCCTGTTACAGCAACTGTTGCAACACCTTCGTTACCGCCAAAGCAGGTAACAGGAGTATCTACAGATGTTGTAGCTGCAAGAGCAGCAGGCTGTGTAATTGTAAATGACTGAGTTGTTGTACAACTATTAGCATCGGTTACGGTTACTACATAAGTACCGGCAGCAAGACCTGTTGCGGTAGCGCCTGTAGCACCATTATCCCAAGCATATGTATATGGAGATACTCCGCCAGTTACACCTACAGTAGCTGAACCGGTTTCGGCACCATTACAAAGAACATTAACCTGAGATGCGGCAGTAGCTACAAGGGCAGCAGGCTGTGTAATTGTAAATGACTGTGTTGTAGTACATCCGTTAGCATCGGTTACTGTTACTACATAAGTACCGGCAGCAAGATCTGTTGCGGTAGCGCCTGTAGCACCATTATCCCAAGCATATGTATATGGAGATAC
>NZ_JAMWYY010000064.1:7427-8832 GCF_024305175.1 Flavobacterium sp. | reverse complement strand
TCCACCTGCTACGGTAACTGTAGCAGAACCATTAGTTCCACCGTTACAAAGTATATTAACCTGAGATGCAGCAGTAGCTACAAGGGCAGCAGGCTGTGTAATTGTGAATGACTGTGTTGCAGTACATCCGTTAGCATCGGTTACTGTTACTGTATAAGTACCTGCCATTAGGCCTGTAGCAGTAGCTGCAGTACCGCCTGACGGTGCCCATGAGTAAGTATAAGCTCCTGTACCGCCTGTTGCGCTTACAGTAGCCGAACCTGTTGCGGCTCCGTTGCAAAGAACGTTAACCTGAGATGCGGCAGTAGCCACAAGAGCTGTTGGCTGTGTTATAGTTACAGAAGCTGTAGCTGTACATCCGTTTGCATCAGTTACCGTTACATTATATGTACCGGCAGCAAGGCCTGTAACATCTTCTGTAGTAGCACCGTTACTCCATAAGAAAGTATAACCTGCTGTACCACCTGTTACTGTAAGGTTAGCAGCACCGTTGCTGCCACCATTGCAGCTAACATTGGTTGCCACTGCAGAAGCTGCCAGTACGGCAGGCTCTGTTACAGTTACAGAAGCTGTAGCAGTACATCCGTTAGCATCAGTAACAGTTACTCCATAAGTACCTGCTGCAAGTCCTGTTATAGTAGCCGTTTGAGGGCCAGTTAAGGTTGAAAGCACAACATTGTCGAATCCGGCAAAGTCGCTTGCTCCGTCCTGTTTCGCAATAAGCCTTAACCTTACAAAGTTTGCAGATGCAGGTACATCAATATTTACAGTTGTCCATGCACCGGTATTGCGGTCAAGCTCTACAGTTGGGCCCCATGTAGTACCGTTATCAAACTCTACAACATATCCCAATACATCGGCTGCTTCAAACTCTACTGAATAATAGTCGAAAGAAAGCCTCATAGCACCCTGTGCGCTTACGTCGATTGGCTCGAATGTAATGTTATGGTCAAAGTTACCTCCACCGTTAGGGTTGTCAAGGTCTCTGATTCCGAAGAAGAATGAGCCTTCTGAAGCTGTAGCAATACTTCCTACGTTTTCTACTATTGCCCAAACATCGTTAGAGATGTTATAAATAGCAGGAGTAAATGTGTAGTTCCAGCTACCTGTAGCTTCAAAGCCCTGGAATACAAATGGTGTAGCAACCATTTCAGTACCGGTCCATGAATACGTATATGCTCCTGTACCGCCTGTGGCAGTAACTGTAGCCGTACCATTTGTACCGCCGTTGCAGCTAACATTTGTTGCTGTAGCTGTAGCTGAAATTGCTGTTGGCTGTGTTACCGTTACAGAAGCTGTAGCTGTACAACCGTTAGCATCAGTTAGCGTTACACTATATGTACCGGCCACAAGGCCTGTAAGGTCTTGTGTAGTGGCACCATTGCTCCATAAATAAGTATAAGTA
>NZ_JAMWYY010000064.1:4806-7327 GCF_024305175.1 Flavobacterium sp. | reverse complement strand
GGTCTTGTGTAGTGGCACCATTGCTCCATAAATAAGTATAAGTACCAGTACCGCCGGTTACTGTTAAATCAACAGTACCGTTGCTGCCACCGTTGCAGCTAACATTAGTAGCTACACCCGCAGCTGAAAGTACAGTTGGTTCTGTTACCGTTACAGAAGCTGTAGCTGTACATCCGTTAGCATCAGTTACCGTTACAGTATAAGTACCGGCTGCAACGTCAGTAATATCTTCAGTTACGGCACTGTTGCTCCACAGATATGTGTAAACACCTGTACCGCCTGTTACAGTTAAATCTATACTACCATTGCTGCCACCGTTGCAGCTTACGCTTGTAGCTACAGTGCTGGCTGAAATAGCTGTTGGCTGGGTTACAGTTACAGAACCTGTAGCTGTACAACCGTTAGCGTCGGTTACAAATACAGGGTAAGTTCCGGCTGCAAGGCCTGTAACGGCTAATGTTGCATCTGGAACTCCGCTCCAGGTAGTGCCATTAATAACATATTCGAATGGCGAAGTACCACCTGTAAGGTTTATTGTAGCAGAACCTGTGGTGCCGCCATTACAGCTCACATTGGTATCAACAACTGTACTAACCTGTAACAAAGCTGGTTCTGTTACAGTTACAGAAGCTGTAGCTGTACAACCGTTAGCATCGGTTACGGTTACATTATAAGTACCCGCTGCAAGGCCTGTAAGGTCTTCTGTAGTAGCGCCGTTACTCCATAAATAAGTATAACCTGCTGTACCGCCTGTTACAGTTAAGTCGGCTGTACCGTTACTACCGCCGTTGCAGCTAGCATTTGTAGCTACAGCACTGGCTGATAGTATTGTTGGCTCAGTTACTTCTACAGAAGCTGTAGCTGTACAACCATTGGCATCAGTTACCGTAACATTATATGTTCCGGCTGAAAGGTCAGTAATATCTTCAGTTACGGCGCTGTTACTCCATACAAAAGTATATGGGGCTGTACCGCCTGTTACTGTTAAGTCAGCAGCACCGTTTGTACCACCATTACAGCTTACATTAGTAGCTACGCCCGCAGCTGAAAGTACAGTTGGCTCTGTGATAGTTACAGAAGTTGTTGCAGTGCATCCGCCTGCATCAGTTACCGTTACTGTATAAGTACCTGCCATAAGGCTAGTAACATCTTCAGTTACAGCAGTATTACTCCATATAAAAGTATAAGGAGCTGTACCGCCTGTTACAGTGATATCTGCTGAACCGTTACTGTCTCCGTTACAAGCAACATTAACTTGTGATGTTACTGAAACAGATGGCGCAGGAGGGGCTGTAATAGTTACACTGTCGGTAGCTGTACATCCGTTTGCATCGGTTACCGTTACAGTATAAGTACCTGCTGAAAGACCTGTAACAGATGCCGTTACAGCACCGTTACTCCATAAGTAGGTATATCCGGCTGTACCGCCTGTTACACTTACTGTAGCCGCTCCGTCATTATCGGCACATGTTGCGTTATTATCTACAACTGCTGATGCATTAAGGGCAGTTGGCTGTGTAACAGTAGCTGAAACTGTACCTGTACAGCCATTCGCATCGGTTATGGTTACAGAATAAGTACCTGCCGAAAGGCCTGTCCTGTCTTCTGTAGTTACGCCCCCGCCCCAGTTAAATGTATAAGGAGCAGTACCGCCTGTTGGTGTAAGGTTTATAGTACCGTTAGCACCGCCGTTACAAGCCACATTGCTTACCACAGTTGTGCCTGATACTGCTGAAGCAGGCTCAGTAACAATAGCTGATGCTGTACCTGTACAACCATTGGCATCGGTTATGGTTACAGTATAAGTACCTGCTGTAAGGCCTGTCCTGTCTTCTGTAGTTATACCTCCACCCCAGTCAAAAATATAAGGGCCTGTACCACCTGTTGGTGTAAGGTTTATAGTACCGTTAGCATCGCCGTTACAAGCAACATTGGTTACCACAGTTGTGCCTGATACTGTAGAAGCAGGCTCATTAACAGTAGCTGATGCTGTACCTGTACAACCATTGGCATCGGTTATGGTTACAGTATAAGTACCTGCTGTAAGGCCTGTCCTGTCTTCGGTTGTTGCACCACCGTTCCAGATATAGGTATAAGGAGCAGTACCACCTGTTGGTGTAAGGTTTATGGTACCGTTAGCACCGCCGTTACAAGCCACATTGCTTACCACAGTTGTGCCTGATACTGCCGAAGCAGGCTCAGTAACAGTAGCTGATGCTGTACCTGTACATCCGTTGGCATCGGTTATGGTTACAGTATAAGTCCCGGCTGCAAGGCCTGTCCTGTCTTCTGTAGTTATACCTCCACCCCAGTCAAAAGTATAAGGGCCTGTACCACCTGTTGGTGTAAGGTTTATTGCACCTGTATTACCACCATTGCATGCTGCATTGGTTACTACTGTTGTACCCGACACTGTCGAAACCGGTTGTGTTATGGTAAATGACTGTGTATCTGTACAACCGTTGGCATCGGTTACCGTTACTGTATAAGTACCTGCCGAAAGGCCGGTAGCTGTAGCAGC
>NZ_JAMWYY010000064.1:0-4706 GCF_024305175.1 Flavobacterium sp. | reverse complement strand
ACGGTGACCATGAATAGGTATAACCCGGTGTACCGCCTGTTACATTTACAGTAGCACTACCTGTTGCACCACCAAAACACGCTATGTTAGTTTGCGCCAGCGGAGTAGCATTAAGCGCTGAAGCAGGCTCTGTAATAGTGAATGATTGTGTATCTGTACAACCATTAACATCGGTTACCGTTACTGTATAAGTACCTGCCGAAAGGCCGGTAGCTGTAGCAGCAGTGCCGCCCGACGGTGACCATGAATAGGTATAACCCGGTGTACCGCCTGTTACATTTACAGTAGCGCTACCTGTTGCACCACCAAAACACGCAATGTTAGTTTGCGCCAGCGGAGTAGCATTAAGTACTGAGACAGGCTCTGTAATAGTGAATGATTGAGTATCTGTACAACCGTTGGCATCAGTTACGGTACATGTCCATGTACCTGCAGTAAGCCCCGTTACAGATGTTGTACCATCTCCTGTAGGGTTACCCGGTGTCCAGTTATAAGTATATCCCCCTATACCACCTGTAGCAGCGTTTACTGATGCTGCTCCTGTAGCACCACCAAAACATGCTATATTGGTTTGCGAAGCAGGTGTAAGGTTTAATTCTGTTGGTTGTGTAACTGTAGCACTTACCGTACCGGTACAACCATTAGCATCGGTAATTGTTACCGAGTAAGTTCCGGCTGTTAGGTTAATGCGGTCTTCAGTAGTAACACTACCCCAGTTAAAAGTATAAGGACCTGTACCACCTGTTGGTGTAAGGTTTATTGCACCTGTATTTCCTCCAAAACAAGCTACATTTGTTACAACTGTAGTTCCCGAAACTGCAGAAGTCGGTTGGGTTATAGTGTAGTTCCTTGTAACCTGACAACCAATATTATCAGTAACTGTTACTGTATAAGTACCTGCAACTAAACCTGAAGCTACTGTATTTGTACCCCCGTAAGGTGCCCATGAGTATGTGTAAGGCGCAATACCGCCAGTTACAGAAACTGCCGCAGCACCGTTACTACCGCCAAAACAAGAAACATTGGCCTGTGCACCTGCGGTAGACATGTTTGAGACAGTTAAAGTACCGTGGTTCGAATTGGTCTGGCAAGTGCCATCAATAGCAGTCAGCCTGTACATATATCCATTCATACCTGCCAGCGCACCTGTTATAGTTAAGGTGGTTGTTGTAACGCCTGAGTAAACTCCGCCGTTAGAAAGATCACTAAATCCTGAACCTGTATCTACCTGCCATTGATAAGCAGTAGCCCCTGTAAATGATGCAGTAAAAGTGGTATTATTGCCTGCGCAAATAAACCTGTTGGTCGGATTAGAAGTATTTATTGGGTTAGTACATACCGGAGCATCAGGGGTAACGTTAATACCTGAATAGTTTGAAGGCAGTATACCCAAATCAGTAGTAGTGCTATTTGTCCAGTTAGCAGGATTATTAATAGCTGTCCTTACGGTGCTTGCAGTACCTGTAAGTGTACCGGTATATTTATTGTAGACTACCTCAGGTCCCGGTGCCGGAAAAAGAGCGACACAGTTTACACCATTAGTAAGGCCTGTAGGAACGATAGACTCTGATCCTCCGTTAAGCGGCATGTTATCATTCCATGTGGTGGTTATATTATAGTTAACACTATTATAATCACCATGCACACCCGAAATAAATGTTGGCGAAGCAGGCCTTACCCCGCTTGTACTTTGGTATGCCAGTATCTGGTCGCCACCAAGCAGGTTAAAGTTAACAGCAGAACCTGTGGGGTTTAACTGTGTAACTCCGTTTGAAGAGCCTGTAACCGTAAAGGTATTTGGCGCAGTTTCAATAACAGATACAACCGTACCTATTGTAGTTCCTGCGGGGATTACCCAGGATAAGTGAGGCTCAAACTCATTGTTCCAGCCCGTTGCACTCCACCCTTCTTCAGTAAAATAAAGGGTTTCACCCGCAGGCAGATCCTTTAATGTAATAAAGGTAAAACCATCTGAGCCGGAAGTATTATAACCTATAAAGGCTATATCTCCCGCTGCGAGCGATTGTGCGTGCGTGCCCGTGACTGTAAAGAGCCCCAGGAGCAGCATCAAATAATAATATAATTTTTGTTTCATGTAAAGATTGGATTAATTAATGACATAAGTAAGCGTTGTGCCAGCCCCCAAGCTTAGGAGGTACAGGCATTTGTAAAACCCTTTTCAGGAATCCCCCGTCATTTTTAAGGGTTTCAACCTGTTGAAATGAAAAATTGTTTTCGTCATAGGCAATTGTTTTAAATATATAATGGTTAAAAAATGTTCTGTTGGTTTCGTTATCAAAAGTTATAGTGCCCCTTGGCCCCTCTATAGCACAATTAGTTATTGTGCTGCAAATAGTAGTATAAGATTCTGCTCCCTTATCAATCATTTCACTCAAAAGCAAATATGATTCATAGCCCAGCAAGGCAAAAACCGTTGGCTCTTCGTTATGCTTCTCTTTATAAGAGGTATAAAAATCATCATTAGCCACACCCGGCATCCAGGAGGATACAACAAGAAGTTCTCCTGCTGTATCTTGTTGTATAAAACCATCACTAAGGGTAAATGGCGTTACATAATAAGGATAGCTGCCAAGCAGCGAAGTATTGGATATAAAACCTTTATGCTCCTTTGCATACAGCCCGCTATGAAACGCAACAACCGCATCGGGCGAGGCTGAAGTTATAGTTTGTTGCATACACTCCGGCTCATTTTCCCGTGGCTGGAATGGTGTAATATAATGCCCTGAAAATCTGAGGCCTGCCTCAGTCACTCCGCTTTCCAGCGCCATAAGTAAGCCATACCCGGCATCATAATATGATGTAGAAGTACATATAGTACTGTATCCTTTTTCCTTAAGTGATTTGCCAAGCAGGTAAACCGATTCATTAAGCGCATAGGAGTTAATAAACACACCCTTTCTTTTTACAGAATTAAATGGAAGTGTGGCACCCAATTCATTTATTATCAACACAATATTATTCGATTCGGCATAACTGTACAGGTTGTCAATATTATTGTGCCCGGTAAAAGCAACAAAAACCTGCACATCGTCCTGCAAATGCATTTTCTGCATTTTGTCGATTGCAAGTTTATCATCATTGCCTATCCCAATACTTTCAACGAAAAATTTTACAGGCAGTTGTTTTAGCTTTAACCCCTTTATAAAATCTGTTCCGATATTTTTGTATTGTTCTGACAGCGGATATAATACACCTATTTTTATCTGTTCACTGTTCATCAATATTTTTTTACAAAACAGGCCGGAGCAAACCTGTTGCCCCGGCCTTTTAATTAATTATCTCTTGGCGGAAAAATACCGTATAAACATATACTCGTATATACACCCAGATACGGATCGCGTATGGGGGTGCTGTTATTATATCCTGAATTTGATGTACTGCCTGACAAGGTAGAATGTGACGATACACCGCCTACTATATCATTATATGTTCCTCCTTCAGAAAATATATTTGGTGCGCTGCCGCCAGCCATAAAGGGCAGCGTGCCGCCATCTGTTTCGTTTATTGCGGGGCCTGCTCCTGTAGCAACCCTGGTTATGGTATTTATTTGTGCCATACCGCTTACCAGCTGATGGTTATGAGAGGGAAGATTACTAAGTAGTAAGGTAACCGTTTCAGCTCCTCCTTTTTGCCCCCATGTAATCTGTGAAAGCCCGTTACCTTTACCCGGGTGCACAACAGAGCGTCCGCGCAGGTCAGGCAGGCCAAAAGTAGTTTGCCCGTCTCCGCCATAAGTAGTGCCGATTAACGAGTAAAGAGCCTGGTTTTGGGATATTGGCAGTAGCTGCCCGTCGCAAAAGGCCCATCCTTTAGGTGGAAAACCAAATCCAAAGGCCTTAATTACTCCTATAAATTCATCCATGTGTATTTCTGATTATAATTAATAATTAAATACTGTAGCTGTTAGCATACAGTATTGCCTTTTTAGCTTCTTGGCGGATATATACCCTGTGTACAAATGCAGGTATAAATACCCAGATAAGGGCTCCTTACAGAGAATGGCTGGCTACCGCCTGCGGCTCCTGTGGCGCCGCTAATGTAGCTTTGGCTTGTAATACCGCCCACAGTATCAGTTGGTGTGGCAGATTCTGAATACATGTTAGGTGCCGAACCACCTGCCGCAAAAGGATATGTTCCGTTATCAGGTACATTAACTAAAGGATCTCCGGCTACGTTTACCTGTGTGGTTGTACTTACAATTGCCTGTCCGTCAATTAAAACGTGATTGTGTACAGGCATGTTAAGTACAGTAAGTGTTTCTGTCTCATAACCTCCCATTTGCCCCCATCTTATAGTACTGAAGCCCGGCCCGGTACCCGGATGTACAATAGAACGCCCCCTTAAATCAGGAAGGCCAAAAGTTGTGCGCCCGTCTCCGCCATAAGTTGTGCCTAATAAAGAAAAAAGCGCTGTGTTAGCGGCAATAGACATAAGTTGTCCGTCGCAAAATGCCCAGCCTCGGGGCGCGAAGTTAAAGCCGAAAGCTTTGATTGCTCCTAAATACTCATCCATAATTGTTTAGTTTAAATTGGTTAATAATATTTTTTAGTTAAAAGTACAGTTGTACCATGATTATGGTGAACGCATTTTTACCCGTTTTATAAAAACCGGTAAAAACACTTAATGCTGTAATTACAAAAAGTATATATAATTAAATAATAATTACAGAAAATACTGCAACTACA
>NZ_JAMWYY010000063.1 GCF_024305175.1 Flavobacterium sp. | reverse complement strand
GTGTGTAATGAGGGTCCTGCTGGGCCGAGCTCTCAGCAAGGCCTAACAGCCCCAGCAGGGTAGCAAAGTATAATTTTTTCATGGTTTTATGGGTTAAAGAGCAATATGTAAGGCAAATATAACATTATCTTAAGAAGATGAATGCATCAGGTGTTAAATTATGTTAAATTCAAACTATTATATTTGCCTTACACAGCTCATTATTATTCTGCGCGGTTTAGATAAATCCAGCCTGTAACGGCGGGGCCTCTTTCGCGTGTCAGGCTATAAAAATAAGTACCCGTAGGCAGTTCGCTACCGTTTTCATCCTGTCCGTGCCACTGGTTTGTATAGTTTTCTTTTTCATAAACCACAAGCCCGTAACGGTTGAAAAGCACCAGCTTTTTAACCCCTACGCCCGAAAGGTCGAAAGCATCATTAAGCCCGTCACCATTTGGCGATATACCTCTTGGTATAAGGCACGGGTTCTCTCCCACAGTGGCAGAAGCCGTAAGGGTGCAGCCCTCGGCAGTCGTTACAATTACTATATATTCGCCCGGTGCAGTTATTTCTATCTCGCTTTCTGTAGCGCTAAACCCACCGGGGCCGCTCCAGTTGTATTGGGCATCTTCAACAACAAAAGAACCATCTGTTGCCGTAATGCCTAACTTATAGGCGTTACCATCACAAAAATCTTCCACAGCCAGTCCCGGATTAATGGTAAGGGCACTAACTGTAAAGCTCTTAATAGCATGGCAGCCTGTAATATCATTGTTAATTCGAACGTACAGTTCCTGGGTGGCAGTATTGCTTTCATAAGTCATGCCTATGCTGTTTAACTGGTTTTCGGCATCGCTCAATGTTTCATAATAAGCAATTGTATAATCATCAGCATTAAGCCCCTCTGTTATAACGCTGTTATTTTGGCTAAGGTCAAAAACAGCAGTGCCGTTAGTGTCGCACAGGGTAAGGTCTGCCGGCTCGCCTGTTACATCAGCCACCGGTTCATAATATTCTATTACTATAGACTCTGTAGCTGTACAGGTTGAAGAAAGGTAAAGTGCCTCAATGCTGTATGTTCCGGGCTCGTTTACCGTAAGTGCCGGACCGGTTTCGCCTGTAATTTCTACATCATCCTTAAACCATTTTATAGTATACAGTGCAGGGTCAAGCTCACTGTCTATAGTGTAGCTTTCGCCTTCGCATAAAGCGTTTAAAGATGCTATCAGCCTGTCTTCGCCTAAATCCATAGCACCAATATCAAACGGGCCTATAAATACGGCAGAGTCCAGCAGTTCATCATTACGGTCAGCTATAACCAGCTTAATGTGGTAAACAGTATTAACCGTAACAGTAGACTGTGCCGTAAGCATAACCGTTTGGCCATTGTAGTTGATATCTGCGCTTATAGCATTGCCGCCTTCATTATTTTGGGCATAGTATTCCTCATTTACAGCATCGCATTCGTCATTTGCATCATCCCTAATGGTAACAACAGATATTGGCACATCTGTTCCCGGCAAAACAGCCAGGTTGGTTGTTTCGCCTGTTTCTGTATTGGTAAGGAAAAACGCAAAAGCATCAGAGAAGGTACATTGGTATGTTCCGTACTCTTCAGACGCAAATATGAATGGAAAACTGATATTATCTGTAAGCGGAACAAAATCAAATTCAATAACAGTGGCGTTATTATAGTCTTCGAGCTCCGCATCTATACCCAGTGCCTGTATGTAATTGAAAAGATCTTCATCTCCTGTCCACGCTTCATTGCCTTCGCTAAGCTCGGATGTATTAGGGCCTCTTGCATCTATTGCGCTGCCGGTGCTTAATACAATCCCTTCTTCTATAGGAAAGTCCGAATCACCCTTAGTAAAGTAAGCAATACCGTTTGCCGAATTAAACCCGTCTGTATTGCCTGTTTTCCAGCTCAGGTTGTTTACCTGTGCACAGGCAGTGCTTACTAATACTTCTTCTATTAATTGCGGAACGGTATAGGTGGTATCATCAGTAAATATTGGCTGTTGTGGTGTGCTCACACAAATCTCGAAAGAGGTGTTCTGGCCAATTGCATCAGTAAAAGTATATACCCTTACATAATAGGTTTCGCCGGGTGTAAGAAATGATGCATTTATACTGTTGTTGTTTGTGCAGTATATGCCTGACAGTGCATTACAGTCTGCCCCTGAATATACAGCCATAACGAGAGAATTGGTACTGCCGGTAATGTTTTGAAGGCTTATATCATGATTTGTTTTTGTAGCTGTAAAAGCAAACCATACATCATCATCAGGCGTGCCACTACATGTAGCTGCTAAGGCAGAAGGCGTAGCCGAGTATATTGTGCCTGCAACAGTTTCGGTGCATTCATTACCCTGATTTACCGGAACAACCGTTGCATTTTCGCATTCATCGTTAGCGGGCGGCGGCGGGGGAGTAGCCACACATACAGTAAATGTAGTATTTTGCCCTGTTGTTGCTGTAACCGAATATACCCTGATTTTATAAACCTGCCCCGGCGTAAGCCCTGTGGCAAGGCTGCTGTTAAGGTCGCTGCAATACAGTTGGGTTAAAGTTCCGCACTCATCCCCTGAATATACCGTATGGAAAAGGTCGGTAGTGCTGCCCTGTATGTTATCAAGCTTTATTGTGTGGGTGTTGTTTGTAGCCGTAAACCGATACCACACATCGTCGTCATCACTGCCTATGCATGTGTTTGGTTCAGCAGATGCCGTTGCTGCCAGTAAAGTACCCGGCACTGTTTCGGTACAGGCATCCGTAGCGTTAACCGGAACATTGGTTGCGGCAGCGCAATCATCATTAACAGGCGGATCGGGCACTGTTCCTACGCAAATACTAAAAGAGGTGTCCTGCCCGGAAACAGAGGTAAAAGTATAAACCCTTACTTTATAGGTTTCTCCTGCAGTTAGGCCCGTTGCTGTACTGTTGTTAGGGTCGCTGCAATATAACTGGGTTAAAGCCCCGCAGTCATTACCCTGATATACAGCATGAACAAGGTTGCTTGTGCTGCCTGCAATATTAGTAATATTTATGGTATGAGAATCTGATGTTGCCGTAAACTCAAACCACACATCGTCATCATCATTGCCTGTGCAGCTGTTCGGCTCAGCCGATGGTGTTGCGGCATATACAGTACCGTTGGTTACAGCAGTGCACTCTAATGTCGGGTTTACAGTTAAAGCGGTGGCATTGCCGCAATCGTCATTTGCAGGTGGCGGGGGTGGCGTGGCAACACAAACATCAAATGAAGTGGTTTGCCCGGGTGTACCTGTAAATGAATATACCCTAATTTTATAGGTTTCGCCCACGGTTAAACCTGTAGCCATACTATTATTGGGGTTGCTGCAATATAGCTGGGTTAAAGCCCCGCAGTTGTCGCCCTGGTACACCACATGAAATAAATCGGGCGTGCCACCTGTAATGTTAATAAGGCTTATAAGGTGGGCTGTGCCGGTAGCGGTAAATTCGAACCATACATCATCATCGTCATTACCGCCGCAGCTATTGGCCTGCGGTGATGCCGTAGCCGAATATAAGGTTCCGGGTGCGGTAAGTATGCAGTTTTCTGCCGTATTTACAGGTACGGTTACAGCTCCTGCACATTCATCATTAGCAGGCGGTGGCGGTGGTGTTGCAATGCATACTGAGAATGTAGTGGTTTGCGGTTCACCAGAAACGGAATATACCCTGACTTTGTAGGTGCTGCCAATAGTAAGGTTTATAGCGTCGCTTTGGCTGTCATTACTGCAATAACGCAGCGCCAATGTACCACAGGTATTTTCGTATACTGCATGCACGAGGTTAGCTGTACTGCCTGAAAGCGTATTAAGCTGGATAATATGCGATGTGTTTTCTGCCGTAAACTCAAACCATACATCATCATCCGCAACACCTGTACAGGTATTGGGCTGAGATGAAGGCGTTGCTGCTATAAGTGTTCCAGTTACAGTGGTATCGCAAAGCAGGGTAGGGTTAACAGGCACCGTTGTTGCATTATCACAATCATCGTTATCGGGTGCTGTATAAACAGTAGTAAAGGTTTGCGGCTGGCTCCACACACCCGGCACACCCGGGTCGCAATATGCCCTTATCCTTACTTTATAGGTGGTTGAGTCGTCCAACCCTTGTGCAAGGTAAGGCGAGCCTGTAGTGGTAATGTTGCCGGTGCCTGTAAAAGGTTCATTTACAGGTACTATTTCAATTTCCCATTGCAGGGGAGCGCCTGTATCTGTCCAGCTTATCTCTGCCGAGTTAAGCGTTATATCTTCTTCGGGTATTACTACATTAGTTGGGGCATCACAAATCTGCAAAACACTGAAATCATCTACCAGCCACCTGTCGCCGTCATCATTCTGCATTACAAGCGCTACATATACCTGCTGCCCGTAGTATTCGGCAGGTATATCTACCACTTTTTCAAGATAAACATTCGGTACAGGGTTAAGCTGTGGCTCTGTCCAGCTTTGCAGTACAGTATAAGCAGCAAGGTCTCCCTGGGTTGCAGCGGTTGATATTCTTACTTCATAAACATTACCTTCATTAATCGCCGTTGTAACACGTGAAAAAAAGCGTATCTGCCCATTTTCAGGCATGGTAAACAGAGGCGTTATAAGCCAGTCTTCGGCAAAGCCCGCAGGCACGGGCTCGTCACCCAGATAAGCAGCATGGCTGCCTGTGTGCGGAGGTTGCAAAGGGTTACCTAAAGTGCTTCTTACCCATTTAATACTGGTGCCAATTCCGTTGTCATAAATTCCCCATCCGCCCGGCGGTCCCGTATTTGACCCTGAACCCGGCAGCCAGGGGTCTTCAAACCCTTCACTAAATTCCTGTGCATAGCCACACAGTGCCGTTATAATAGCAATAGCGGTTATAAAAAGTTTCTTTTTCATGTTTTTTATTAACTAACGTATGATATAAAATGCATTTTGCAGGTCGGTACGGACTGCAAAATGTAATAATTAGCCTGCCGAAATGATGTTACGGCAGGCTGTAGTAACTGATTATTTTTTGATTAATTTTTGAGATGCAGATTTACCTTCCGCCGTTTCTGCTTTGATAAGATACATGCCTGCAGAAAGAGATGCAATATTCAACTGGCCTGTACTGCCCTGCAATACTTTTTGTCCTGTTAAGCTGTAAACAGCTACAGAAGCGGCAGGGGCATTATCAATACTAATAGTAACAACATCTGATGCCGGATTTGGGTAAACTGTAAGCTTACTTGCCGTTTTTACAGGATTATCAGTGCCAAGCTCACCTACCTCGAAGCTGTAACGTATAACACCTGCATCTACAGTGCCTATGTAGGCATTTATAGTGTCGTCTGCAAAGTTAAAGTCCATAGTATAGGAGTGCAGGTAATTAAGTTCTGCAGGGGTTACAGTAATCCAGCCATTGCCGTTATAGTACATAACAGCAGCATTTACAGCTTCAGAATTGTATATGCCTGCTGCAATAACACCGTTATCCGTATCAGAATATTTAATTTTCCTGGCAGCAATACCTTCAAGCAACATATCCCAGTTTTCGCCACCGTCTGTAGTTGTATAAATACCGTTAGAAGAAGCAACAGCAAAGCTATTGTCATCAAACGGATTCTTAACAACGCTGAATAGCTCTCCTTCTTCTACAGAAAATATTTCTGTCCAGGTAGTGCCCTCATCAGTTGATCTGTATACTTTACTTCCTAATGTTATGATAAGCGCGTTCTCTGTTTCGGAAGCTGTAGTTAATATACTGCCTGTAAAACCTTCTTCCGGAAGTGTGAGCATTTCAGGGTTTAAATTCTCCATATCGCTTATATCCAGCCTGTATAGTGTGCTTAGGTTATCAAAGTTGCTTAATGCATAATAAATTATGTTCGTATTTTCAGGATCAGACGCCACACCGGTAAAGTTTGGTGAAAACTCACTCATAAGCTGTGTTTTGGTAGCACCATAATCTTCAGAAATATAAAGTGAAGAGCCCATAAAACCTCCTTCATATAAATACAGCCTTCCTTCAACGTTTTCATCAGCATAAAGCTGGTAATCTGATAATGAGAAACTTGAAGGTGGCTCTATATCATAAGAATTGCTGGTATTAGTGTTGTAGTTTTTATGCACAAGCCCGCCCTGTGCAGCATAATATAAATGCTCTGTGCCGTTAAATTTGGTGGCAGCAATGCCACGTATAGCATAAAAAGGTGCTTTAACCTGGGTAAGTGAAGCCCCACCGTTGGTTGTTCGTGCCGGGTACATGTTGGCTACTATAAGCGCTTCTTTACCGTCAAAAGGGTTGATGGTAATTGAAAGCCCGCCATAATATTCATCTTCGGTATATTCTGTACTCGTCCATGTAGTGCCGCCGTCTTCGCTATAAGCAATTTCATTGGTTTCGAGTGCATACATTACCGTTGGTGTATTGGGGTGAAAACGCACTACAGTTATATAATCAAACTGCGCTTCCGACCATTCTACTGGCATTATGTCCCATGTCTCCCCGCCGTCATAAGAGCGGTAAAGATTTTGCACTCCGTCGCCAAAGCTTTGTGATGTGCCTGTAAACAGGTCATCGGCATCTGTAGGGTTAAAATCTATTGAGCTTAAAGGAGTTCCTGCAAGCGTTTCGCTCCATGTTTCACCTGCATCGGCAGAGATAAACATACCGCCATCAATACCATCCGGGCCAAGCCCTCTGGCTATAAACAATTTGTTAGGGTCTGCAGGGCTTATAGCCACATCACTTACAGATACATTATTATAATCTGCCTGCGCATATACCTCTGTCCAGCTTTCGCCGCCCGTTGTGGTATAGAAAACTTTATAACCGTTTAAAGCAGATACATTTAAAATCATAGTATTTCCTTCTGCATCATAAATGTCAAAGTTGTTTACAGAAGGGTTTTCTTCAGGAACAGGCAATGAAATAAAGTTAATGATCTCGGCATCTTCTATGCTTAGTACATAAAAGCCGTTTTGTGCCGCATCAAGCTCAATAACAGTAAAGGCAAGCGTTTCGCCGCCGGGAAGGGTCTTTAAGTTGGTGATGCGCGCCCTGCTGTCAGGAAACGTGTAAAGAAGGTCCCATGTTTGTGCATTATCATAAGAAACTACAACATGGTTTTTAAGTGTTACGGCATATACTTTGTCTTCAACAAGCAGGTCATAATTCAGTCCTTCAAGCCTGCCGTAATCATCTACGGCTTCAAAACTATATTGCGCGTTGCCCGTGTAGCAGGCAAGCATCAATAGTGCGGTTAAAATAAAGTTCTTCATAAATAAATTGGTTTAATGATTAGCAAAATTTTTTCTAAATTTTCAAAAATCAATCTACCAATTCAAAAAATACTATCGGAAAAAGTGTGACACTTAAACGGAAAAAGCGTGATTTAAAATACTAAAGTGCTGATAAATAATCATATAATGAAACGCTTTCGGGTAACTCCATTTTTGCGGCAATCCGCTCTTTTCGCTTTCTGCATGCTTCGGCCGTTATGTTAAACATAGCGGCAATTTCTTTTGTGCTCAGGTTCATATATACATATGATACAAACCTGATATCATTTGCCGTTAAAGCCGGGTGAAGTATTTTTAACCTGTTCAGCATTCCCTGATTTACTTCTTCAAAATGGGTAATAAAACTTTCCCATTCATCATCTGCCTTGAGGTGGTTTTTTAAAGTGTTGAGGTGGTTAGACAACTCCGGATTTTTTGACAGTTCCGGCACCGCAGATAATGAGGCTACTACCTCTTCTATAAGCTGGTTCCTGCCCGAAAGGTAAAGTGCCTTTGCCGAGAGCTTGCGGTTGCGGGCTTCTATTTCACCTTTAAGGCGTTCCTGTTCCAGCAGGGCAGTGGTTTCTTTTTCCTTTATCTGGTTTTCGAGTAGCAGGTTTTCGTTTTTTTCTTTTTCAAGTTCCAGCGCTATAACACGCTCATTGCGTTCTGCAATAAGTTTTTTTTGCTTGTGCTTTGCCGAAATATTCCTTAAGATAAGGACAATAATGGCCACTATGGCAATAATAACGGCTATTATGTAGTAAAAGAGTTTTCGTTCGGCAGCGCTTTTTTCCCGGTTGATTTCCAGTTGGCTTTTGTATTCCTGTATTCCAAATTTTACTTCGTTGCTTTTAAGCAGGGTTTTGTTCTTAATTTCTTCAAGCTGCTCAAGTGTACTTACAACAGAATCTTTATAAGCAAGCGCAGCATTATATTCTCCGTTTTTAGCATGTGCTTCGGCAAGCAGTTCAAAAGCTGACTTTTTAGTTTCGGCGTTGGGTTTTACAGCCAGTATTTTTAATGCGCTTTTAACTGCCATCGCATAATTGCCTTCGGCAAGGTAACTTTTTGCAATGATAAAAAGTATAGAAATGCCTGTTTCATTAAAGTTGAGGTTACGGGCACTTTTATATAGCTTTTCAGCTTTTTCACGTGCCTGTTTTGCATTGCCCCTTAGCAGGTCATTTTCTGCAAGCCCTATTTGTGCCAGCATGAATAATTGTGCATCAGGCTTCAGGTATTCATAAGATTCTAAAATATATTCCCTTGCTTTATCAATGTTGTGGGTTTCATTTGCAAGATTGCCCAAGTTCATGGCATAAAGCCCCCTTTTTATATTGTCGTTATTTTCGCGGGCAATATCATAGGCCCTTTTAAAATATTGCTCTGCCTTTGTATAATCTTTTTCTTTAGAGTATAATATTGCAATGTTATTAAGCACTATCATTTCATCTGTCGGCTCCAGTTCCTTAACCGCAATAGTATAACCCTCAAGATAATAATTGAGCGCTTCGCCATATAATAGCATTGAGTAATAATTAGCCCCTATGTTATTGTTGGCGAGAAAAAGTTGTTTGTGCCACCTGTTTTTTTCAGCAAGGGCCCGCGCTTCAGTCAGCAGTTCTAACGATTTTGCATGCTCACCATCCCACATGTATTCTATCCCTCTTTTTATGATAGAATCGCAGTGTTGCAGGGTACTTCCATGCCCGGCAGTATTTAGTAGTAACAAGAGTAAAAAACAAACAAACTTTATATGTAGTAAATGCTTTAGCATATCATCCAGGAAGGATAGTATCTTCCGTATGCCAAATATAAGCATATATGCTAATCAAATATAAAAAGGCTGCCTATTGGCAGCCTTTAATAATATGAAACAAAAATTTGATTTATTTTTTTCCTGAAGCCTTCAGGTTTCTTTCGATTTTATGTGCTGGCCTTGTCCATTTTGGTTTTTCGCCAAGCGGCTGGTATTGCGATTCTTCTGCTTCCACCGTTTGCGGCTGCGATACTTTGGTAAAAGGCTTTTGCGGAATAAGCCCAAGCATTTCGAACATTTTCATATCCTCGTTCACATCCGGGTTAGGGGTGGTAAGCAGCTTGTCGCCTGCAAAGATAGAGTTGGCACCTGCAAAAAAGCACATGGCCTGGCCTTCGCGGCTCATTTGCGTACGCCCTGCCGAAAGCCTTACCTGTGTTTGCGGCATTACAATACGGGTAGTGGCTACCATGCGTATCATTTCCCATATCTCCACCGGTTTTTCATCTTCCATCGGTGTGCCTTCTACCGCTACAAGCGCGTTAATAGGTACCGACTCCGGCTGCGGGTTTAACGAAGCAAGCGCAACCAGCATACCTGCCCGGTCTTCTATGCTTTCGCCCATGCCTATAATCCCCCCGCTGCAAACGGTAACGTTTGTTTTCCTTACATTCTCTATGGTTTTAAGGCGGTCTTCATAACCACGGGTAGAAATTACCTCTTTATAATATTCTTCAGATGTATCAAGGTTGTGGTTGTATGCATACAAACCTGCCTCGGCAAGCCTTTTTGCCTGTGTTTCGGTAATCATGCCCAGTGTGCAGCATACTTCCATATCCAGCTTGTTGATGGTACGGACCATTTCCAATACCTGGTCAAACTCAGGGCCGTCTTTTACATTTCGCCAGGCAGCGCCCATACAAACACGTGATGATCCCGAGGACTTAGCGCGAAGCGCCTGTGCCTTTACCTGCTGAACGCTCATAAGGTCGTTCCCTTCTATGTCGGTATGATAGCGGGCAGCCTGCGGGCAATAGCCACAATCTTCGGGGCAGCCCCCTGTTTTTATAGAAAGCAGTGTAGAAACCTGCACTACATTAGGGTCATGATATTCGCGGTGAACGGTTGCGGCCCTGTACAGCAGGTCCATAAGCGGCTGGTTGTATAGCTCAATTATTTCTTCTTTCGTCCAATTGTGCCTTGTTATGCTCATAACGGAATTTTATTGTTGCTCCAAAAGTAGCAAATTCCGCTATAATTACCGCATTAACCTGTTATGTGTTTTGGTTGGTATGGTCTTTATCATCTACCTGGTTAATTTTTTCCACCTTATCCTTCCACCATTGCATAAGTGCAAAAGATACAATTGCCGAAGCTGCAAGCCCTTCAATCATAAGGCCCATAACAAATTGCGGTAATGATGGGTCTCCGCCAAAAATATAGCTCGCTACATAACGGTCAAGATAGGCTTCGCCACCCTGTACCTCTACATATATAAGAAAACTTATCAGGGTTAGCACAAGGCTTGTAAAGGCAGTAAGGAATGCCGAGCCAAGATTGGTAAAGTAGCCATAGGTGCCATCGTTATAATCCTGCTTTATAGTGCGGTTAACACCATAAATTACAAATACAAAGTTTACGAGCCTCAGGTAAATCTGGTCTGAGAGGCCTAATGCTTCCATTAACACAAAGAATAGTGCAATGCCTATGTAAATAATAAAGCCGTTAATAACTATCCTCGACACTTTCATAGCTTTTCTGGTTTTTAGGTTATATAGTTCGTTTAATAAATTATTTTACAGTTAGTTAGTTGCCTGCCTTTTGTGCAAGGGTTTTTCTGTAAAAGATTTATACCCGAATTTAGCTATAAAATAGAAAAGTTGAATATCAATTAATAAAACTTTAATAAAAGAAGTATGATTAAAAGTGCAGGGTAAGTTACTGAATTACATTGCCTTTTTCGTCATAAAGCAGTACCCAGTCGCAGTGAAAAAAGTAATCCCATTCAGCAGCGGCAAGGTCGGTTTCAGGGTCTATAAGTGTTTTATAGCGTTCTCCGTTAATGCCTGCTTTTGTATTGGCATATACTGCTACATTAATCCCTTGTTCCTTATACTTTTGCTTTATGCGCTGCGCCATCTGCCATATCATGTCGGGTTTGGTGTCCATGCTGTTTATCTGCTTTTGCGTAAGGTCGTCTGCAAGGCGGTAGGGCAACTGCTCGTTGCTGGCTTTATTTACAACCCTGAAGGTAGTAAAGCCGCTACGGCTGCGAAGCATCATGCGCCAGCTAAGGCGGTGGCCTTCTTCTGTCCATAAAACATCACCTTTAATAAAATGGTGCCTTATTGGCAGTAAGAGCTGTATTATCATATAAGGCACAAAAAAGTAAAGGAGTATATTTTTGCCTTCAGTAGTAACTCCGTATGATGCTACAGCAGGCTTTTTCCTGAAAAATATCTTCCGCATCGTCTCCGGCGGATAAAAGAACACGGCAAAGCTAAGGGCAAAGTAAGGGAATATGCCTATCTCTAACGTTATGGAATTAAATATATGAAAGATCAGCGAGGCTACCAACGCCCAGGTGCGGGTGCGCTTCCATAACAGGAGTGGCACTACCAAAAGATCGAACGCAATACCGGCATAGGCAATAAACAGGTAAAACCATTTTTTAATGGCTATTTCATGAAAAAAGCCGCTTGTGCTGGCATCAAGAAGGTTTTTAGTGAATGTGCCTGTAAGCCAGCCGGGATAGAACTTGGCAATAGTTGCGTAAAAATATACTATGGCTACCTGTACTATCATAACCAGAGAGCACCAGGCAGGCATAGTAAGTTTTTTTAGGGCAGGGTTTTGCTTTGCATCTATAGAGGCATACCGGTGCGCGGGTAAGAATAGCATAATGAGGCAAATAAGTACCAGCAGGTAGTAATGGTTGTTATAAGATGTTTTCTGCATAAAGTAAACACCTGTCCAGAGAAGGGTAAACAACCCCAGCGACAGCCTGTATTTATACCCCAGCATTACAAGCAGCCCCAGTGTGCCCATAGTAATAAAATAATAATACATTCCATTGCCCGGCAGGGGTTGCAGCCAGTCCATGCCTATGTGCGAAAAGGTAAATTGAGGCTCTATAAAATTGCTCTTAACCCAACCGGTAAGTATGGCGCCATAGGTTTCGCAGGCCAGCAGGAAACCGAAGAATATCCTGAAAATTACTAAAGGTGCATTGTCAATTTCAGCAAAAAGGCGGTTTTTCATTAGTCGGATTGTTTAAAGTAATCAAGCGCCGCAGCCCTGTCCTGCTCAAGCTGCATCTTTAAAACGTCAACCGAGGGGAATTTAACCTGGTCGCGCAGCCTTTTGTGCAGGCTTATTGTAAGCGCTGTTTCATACAGGTCTTTATCTATATCAAAAAAGTTAGCTTCTATGGTGCGCGATGTGCCGCCTACAGTAGGGTTGTCACCAATATTCATCATGCCCTGCACTGTTTCGCCGTCTATCTCGCTACTGATAATATATACGCCGTTATCAGGTATCAGCTTATAATCTTCTTTTATATGTATGTTAGCTGTCGGGAAACCAATAGTTCGCCCAAGTTGCCTGCCCTGAACCACAATGCCGGTTAAAAAATAATTATAACCCAGATATTCATTAGCGGTGGTTATATCGCCGCTTTCCAGGGCGTGGCGTATTTTGGTAGAGCTTACAGAAACCTCGTTTACCTCTAAAGCCGAAATTTGCTCTACTTCAAAACCATATTCTTCCCCAAACTGAAGCAGGTCGGTAATAGTGGCGGTACGGTTACGCCCAAAGCGGTGATCGTGCCCTATAATAATTTTGCTTATGTTAAGCTTTCCTACAAGTATGTCCTTTACAAATTCCTCGGCAGTAAGGCGCGAAAAGGCATGGTCAAACGGATGGATGATAAGGTTCTCTACTCCGTAATCTTCTAACAGTGCCGCTTTTTCAGCCATAGTATTCAGCAATTTAATATCGCTGTTTTGCTGCAGCACCATGCGTGGGTGCGGAAAGAATGTAAGTACTACGCTTTCATGGCCGGTAGCCCTGCTGCTGTTAAGCAGCTTATCCAGGATTTTTTTATGCCCTTTGTGCACGCCGTCAAAAGTACCAAGGGTAACGGTTGTTTTTCCTGATGGTTCGAACTCTTGTATGGAATTGTATATTTTCAAACTTAAAAGTATTGAACAGCAAATTTAAATATCTGTTTTTAAAAAGAAGAGAAATATACCTGTTTTTAATCTGCAGATTACCCTTTTGCCGTATATAGCAGTAACGGTTCTTATCTTATCAGCCTTTCTTTGCATAAAATTGTGATATTTCAGCTTTTTTATATAAATAGTATTGGTAAACCACTTTTCATAAAACATAAATTAATAATTTAGTAATTCTTTTAAAAACAATAAAATATGCGTAAAAGTTTACTTGTTGTCTGCATGGTCATGTTGTTTGCCAACGGCTTTGCACAAAACTTCTGGAACAGAGCCGATAAGGATAAACTGGCAACTGCCGAGAAAACAGAACGGGTATCTTATCCTACCAAAAGTACTGTTTTCAGCCTTGACATTACTGCGCTTAAAGCAGCTCTTCAAGGCGCACCGCAAAGGGGCAGTTTTACAGGATCATCAGTTATAGTGCCGTTTCCTGACGGAGATGGTAACATAAAGCATTTCAGGATATTTGAGGCATCAGTTATGCACCCTGACCTTGCTGAGCAGCATCCGGATATAAAAAGCTATGCGGGGCAGTGTATTGAAAGCCCTTCGTCTTCCATACGTTTCAGTATAACACTTTTCGGGCTGCACGCCATGATGTTCTCTGCAAAGGGTACATCTTATATAGACCCTTATACGAAAGACGGTAACTACTATATTGCCTACAAACGCGAAAACCTGAAAGGCCCTCGCAATTTTGGCTGTCTTGTAAATGAGGAAGTACCTGAAGAAGACACGGCACAGCGCCAGCCCCTGTCGGTTAACGCAAGTGACGGTATTTTGCGTACCTACCGCCTTGCAATGGCGTGTACTGTAGAGTATGCGGCTTTTCATGTTAATGCTGCGGGACTTAATAATGCCACAACAGCCGAAAAAAGGGCGGCAGTGCTGGCTGCCATGAATGTTACCATGACCCGCGTTAACGGGGTTTACGAACGTGACATGGCTATTACAATGGAGATAGTGCCCAATAATGAGAATATCATATACATAACATCAGACAATCTTGCCAATGATAATGCCGGTACGCTGATTAGCCAGATACAGACTGTAATAAACAATGCTATAGGCTTTACCAATTATGATATTGGCCACGTGGTATCTACAGGCGGCGGAGGGCTTGCTTCTCTGGCGTGTGTGTGTACCTCTGATAAGGCAAGAGGTGTAACAGGCAGCTTTGCACCTGTTGGCGATCCGTTTGATATTGACTATGTAGCTCACGAAATGGGCCACCAGTTTGGGGCGTCGCATACTTTTAATAATTCGTTTCAGCGTAATGGCCCTACAGCGGTAGAGCCCGGCAGTGGCAGTACCATAATGGCCTATGCAGGCATAAGCCCGCCTAACGTACAGAATAATTCTGACGATTATTTCCATGCTGTGAGCATAGCACAAATGGAAAATTTTATAAATGGCGCCGGTGGCAACTGCCCTGTTGAAACGCCTAACGGTAATTCGGCTCCTGTAATTGCCGATATACCTAACTACACTATACCACGTGCAACTGCCTTTGTGCTGCGCGGTAATGCTACCGATGCCGATGGAGACGAGATTACCTATTGCTGGGAGCAAACCAATGCCAATGGTTCGTTTACAACAATAGATGAAGTGCCTGACCCATTTAATACCAGCGGGCCGAACTTCCGTTCGTTGCCGCCGTCTTTATCGCCAAACCGTTACATGCCTGCGCTGGAAAGTGTTCTTGCCGGTAATTTAACCCCAACCTGGGAGGTAACATCCTCTTTAGGCCGTGTATTTAATTTTGCACTTACAGTACGCGATAACCAGACACCAAACGGCGGGCAGACAAGCCGTGAAAACATAAACGTGACCGTAAGCAGTAATGCAGGGCCTTTCAGGGTATTATCCCAAAATGAAAGTGGTATTACATGGGAGGGTGGCAGCGAACAAACCATAACATGGGATGTTGCGGGCACAACAGCCAACAACGTGAATACATCTAATGTAAACATACTGCTCTCTACAGATGCAGGGCTGACCTTTGATACCGTATTGGCAGCTAACACGCCTAACGATGGCAGCGAAACAATTACAGTACCTGACCTTTCGGCTCCTTTTTGCAGGATTATGATAGAGGGGGCGGGCAATATTTTTTATGCTGTAAACGATGAAGCTTTTTCTGTGGGTGTTGAAGTTACTACCATTTGTGCTGATTATGAAAATATAGCCAATGCCCCGATACCGGATAACGCAACAGTTTACTCGGCATCAGAAATTGAGATTGCCGATGAAGGTATTGTGCAAACGGTAGAGGTGAATGTTGATATTACCCATACTTACATTCAGGATCTGGCATTGTTGATACAAAGCCCTGCCGGAACTATAATTCCGCTTTATTTTGGCAACTGCGGCAGTCAGGACGACCTTAATGTTACCTTTAGTGATGAGGGCAGCCCGATAAACTGTACTTCGCCTACTACAGGCATAGTGTTACCTATAGAGCAGCTCGCAGGTTTTGCCGGCGAGGAAGCAGAAGGTACATGGACGCTGCTTTACGGAGACGGCGCACAGGATGATACGGGTACTTTAAACTCATGGTCTTTAAATATTTGCAGGCAGGGGACTTCGGGTACTAATGATATTTCATTCAGCAACCTTGCCGTATATCCAAATCCCAACAATGGCTCTTTCTCGGTTTCATTTACACCTAAAGGTGAAAGCAATATAACTGTTGCGGTATATGATATGAGAGGCCGTGAGGTTTACCAAAAGCAATATGAAAACAGGGGTGTGTTTGCAGCAACTGTAAATGCACAGGATTTACAGTCGGGTGTATATCTGGTTTCAGTTAGCGATGGTGCCGCCAGGGCAGTACGTAAAATTGTAATTCAGTAATATAAAATACAATATAACAAGGGGCGCCTTCAAAGCGCCCCTTGTTTATTAAAAAGATATGGTAATGTCTTTTAGCTTTTGCCCCTCTACAATATCAGGAAGGGCCATGTATAATTTGTCATTTTTATAATCAATACTGCCGCCTTCAACTTTATAAAAACCGGCTTTGCCTTTGCAAAAACACATTACGCCAAAAAGCATCTTTATTTTTTGCATATCGTTGCCGGTATAGCTTAAAGTTTTGGTGCTATTAGCTACTTCAAAAACTACCTCTTCGGTATAGCCCGCATCTGCCAGTGCCGGATTGGTATCTTTTACATACTTATAGCGTATTACAGTAAAATCTGTATTACGCTCTGTTTTATAATAAAATTTACCTTCAATATCGTCTTCAATTAGTAACGCTGTATTACGCATAATTTCTACGGTACAGTTTCCCGTTTCCGGGCAGGTTTGCGAGGTGTTATTCTTATCCAGCGCCTGCTGCATGTTTTGGCCTGCACAGGATGCAAGCAGGATCGCAAGGCTTAAAACAGCAAAATTTTTCATAAAGTAGTTTTAGTTTTTACTAAAATACAAATTTAAAGCCAAACAAAAATTTAACATTTAAACTTTATGCTGTTATATCAATA
>NZ_JAMWYY010000062.1 GCF_024305175.1 Flavobacterium sp. | reverse complement strand
CAGTTATTCCAGCCCCAGCCGGCACCCCAACCCCAACCGGCGCCCCAGCCCCAGTTGTTAAAGCCACCGCTATATACATTAACGGTTACATTATCAGGGTCTTCGCCCCATCCGGGATAGGCGTCATAGCTGTAAGCAGTATAAGAGTCGCCTTGCTGCACAGCGGTAGTATCATTGTCATAAGAGCTGTATTGCTCTACATCAGTAACTACCGTTGCAGGATATTGCGCCTGTAACGACCTGAAGTAAGACTGGTAATTCATGTTCTGGCCTGTAACCTCACCATCACGGTATTCGGTCACGTTGCCGTCGTTATAGTTATACTGTGGCTCCCTCGTGTCGTAGTTTCCTCCGTAAATACCATCGTTATCATATGTTGATGTATTTTGGTAAGAGCCGCACGAAGTTACTGCGAGGCCCAACAAGCACATTATAGAGTATAAGGATAATTGCTTCAGGATGTGGTAATGGGTTTTCATAATCTCTGCATTTTTTTATTGTTGGGCTTCGCAAATTGGTTATTTTTGCGAAACAATTCTTTTAATAAATATAAACAATATTTGTGCCAATTTAAAATAAAATGAGTAAGAACTTAACTACGCGGTCAGAAGATTATTCCAAATGGTATAATGAACTGGTTGTAAAAGCAGACCTTGCTGAAAACTCGGGAGTAAGGGGCTGTATGGTTATCAAGCCATACGGATATGCAATATGGGAAAAGATGCAGGCCGAACTGGACAGGATGTTTAAGGAAACCGGACATCAAAATGCGTATTTCCCGCTTTTTATCCCTAAATCTTATTTCAGCAAAGAGGCAAGCCACGTTGATGGTTTCGCCAAAGAGTGTGCCGTGGTAACTCATTACAGGCTGAAAACAGGAGAAGATGGTAAAACTATAGAGGTAGACCCTGATGCCAAACTGGAGGAAGAGCTTATTGTTCGTCCTACCAGCGAAACCATTATATGGGATACTTACCGCGGCTGGATACAATCGTATCGCGACCTGCCCCTGCTGGTTAACCAGTGGGCAAACGTGGTGCGCTGGGAGATGCGCACCAGGCTGTTTTTAAGAACAGCAGAATTTTTATGGCAGGAAGGGCACACTGCCCATGCCACACAGCAGGAGGCTATTGCAGAGGCAGAACAGATGATGAACGTGTATGCCGATTTTGCTGAGAATTTTATGGCTATACCGGTAATTAAAGGGGTAAAGACAGCTAACGAACGTTTTGCCGGTGCGGTAGAGACTTACTGTATAGAAGCCCTTATGCAGGATGGTAAAGCCCTGCAGGCAGGTACATCGCACTTTTTAGGGCAAAACTTTGCCAAAGCGTTTGATGTTAAGTTTGCCACAAAAGAAGGTAAGCAGGAGTATGTATGGGCTACATCATGGGGTGTTAGCACAAGGCTTATGGGAGCGCTTGTTATGACCCATAGCGATGATAACGGGCTAGTGCTGCCGCCAAACCTTGCACCAATACAGGTAGTTATTGTGCCTATATACAGGAATGATGAACAGCTTGAGGCTATTTCTGCGGAAGCAAAACAGCTAATGGCTATGTTGCGAAAACTGGGCATATCTGTAAAATATGACGACCGCGACACCCAAAAGCCGGGCTGGAAATTTAATGAATATGAACTGAAAGGCGTGCCTGTTCGCGTTGCTATTGGGCCGAAAGACCTTGAGGACGGAACCTTTGAGGTGGCAAGGCGTGACACGCTTACTAAAGAAGTTGTTGCCCATGCCGATATTGTGCATTATATACAAAACCTTTTAGGGGAAATGCAGGTAAACCTGTTTAACAAAGCCCTTGCATACCGTGATACCCATATTACAGAAGTAAACAGCTTTGAAGAGTTTAAAGATGTGCTTGAAAATAAAGGAGGCTTTGTCTCGGCACACTGGGATGGTACCGGAGAAACCGAGGAGAAAATAAAAGACTTAACAAAGGCAACCATACGCTGCATACCACTTAACAGGGAAGAAGAAGCAGGTAGCTGTGTGCTGACAGGCGCGCCAAGCAAAGGCCGTGTGTTATTTGCCAAAGCATATTAGAATTTTTTTTGAAATTTTTTTGTTCCACTCTTGCAGAAATCAAAATTAGTTGTACTTTTGCATCCGCATTAGAGGAACAAACGGCCCGTTCGTCTATCGGTTAGGACTTCAGATTTTCATTCTGGCAAGAGGGGTTCGATTCCCCTACGGGCTACAAAACAAAAGGGCGACCCGCCCATGGAACAATAAAATGGTCCATTCGTCTAGGGGTTAGGACGCCAGATTTTCATTCTGGTAACAGGGGTTCGATTCCCCTATGGACTACGAAAAGAGATAGTAAGACATTATTAAGAGTAAAAGAAAATGGCAAATCATAAGTCAGCTTTAAAAAGAATCAGAAGCAACGAGAAAAAAAGGGTGTTGAACAGGTATCAGCATAAAACTACGCGTAACGCTATAAAGTCGATACGTATGGCTACTGATAAGAGTGAAGCTTCAGAAAAGTTATCAGGTGTTATTTCTATGATCGATAAACTGGCTAAGAAAAACATCATACACGCTAACAAAGCTTCTAACTTAAAATCGAAGTTAACAAAGCACGTAGCTGCACTTTAATACAGCAGCCGCATACTATATTTAAGCTCCCGTAATGGGAGCTTTTTGCATTTATAATAGTAATGAATATTAGTTAATTATTTATCATTTAAATAATGTTAATAATTATTTGGTTTTTGTTATTTTTTAAATAACTGTGAGTTTAGTTTTTAGATATTTTTGCCCTTATTCAGGATTTAATTATGTTACGAAAACTTTCCTTCCTTATATACCTTGCTATGGTTATAAGCTTTGGGCTTACTTTTATTGGCCGTGTGTACCTTGCCGGAACCCTATTAAAAACCGCTACAATAGCCTATGCTGTATTAACACCTTTAAGTGTTTACCAGGCACGCTTCCGGTTCAGGATGCCTTATCTTTCAGAAATCATCATGGGTGGGCTGGCACTGTTTCTTCTGTACGGCGCTTATGGCTATGTAAGGGTAGAGGTTAATTATTACTATTTGTTCTGTGCATGCTTTGTTATACGTACATTCGCCAAAAATGATGTACTGCTTTCAGGGCAATAGGCCATCAACATTACCTAAACCTTTCTTAACGGACTTTTGTTTTTAAAAGGGCTTTTCTAATTTTATAATTACAATTCAAAAACAAAACCTTTTAAAATGAAGAAAGTTTTACCGTTACTACTGCTTGTTTTTACGATGATTTCCTGCGGCTCTAAAAAGAAAGCTGCAGATATACCTGATGATGACAGTATTGTTTACATACTGCCGGTGGGTGTTACCAATGCTCTTAAGGATAAGATGGACGGCAATTATAAAGATGTTTATTTCAGCCTCATTCAGGAAGACGGCAATTATACGCTTTATTATGACTATAAAATGTCCAACAGTAAAATAAACCGCTGGATAGAAACCAGCAAACGCAAGATTTTAATCGATAAGAAACTGTACCCACTTATATTTGGCACAGATGAAACATTTGCCGTTGCCGACAGGTATAAAGCAATTGTTGAAGGCGCTAACAGTGGCGATTTGCAGTTCCTGCAACGTATTTCGGTGGCGCGTAACCGTAACAGTATCCGCTTTAAGCCGGACGGGACTATCATCAGATAATACTATAAATTTCAGGAATAAAAAGGCAGCAAAAACTATAATTATTACTGCCTTTTCATTATTTGGCATACCACGAATTTTTTTATCGTTCCACAATATTTGCGTAACTTTGAGGGTTTATCAAAAAACGCATATTTATTCAACTTATGTCCAGTATTATACAGTTACTTCCAGATCATGTTGCCAACCAAATAGCCGCCGGAGAGGTGGTGCAGCGGCCTGCATCGGTAGTAAAGGAATTGCTGGAAAACTCTGTTGATGCCGGTGCAACTGATATTAAGCTCATTGTTAAAGATGCAGGAAAAACCCTGATACAAGTCATCGATAATGGTAAGGGTATGGATGTTACCGATGCGCGCCTGTGCTTTGAGCGGCATGCCACCAGCAAGATAAGGCATGCAGAAGACCTTTTTGCATTGCACACCAAAGGCTTTAGAGGAGAGGCGCTTGCCAGTATAGCCGCTATTGCCCATGTAGAGCTTAAAACAAAGCAGGACCAGCAGGAGCTGGGTACCCATATTGTTATAGAAGGCAGCAAGTTTATCAGCCAGGATGTTGCCGTGCTGCCTAAAGGCACTTCTTTTTCTGTAAAGAATTTATTTTTTAATATACCCGCCCGCCGCAATTTCCTGAAGTCGGATACTGTAGAATTCCGTCATATTATTGATGAGTTCGAAAGGGTAGCGCTTGCACACCCGGCTATCAGCTTTGTGCTGTATCATAACGGCAGCGAAATGTTTAACCTGCCGTCATCAAACCATCGCCAGCGTATAGTAGGCGTTTTTGGCGCCCGTACTAATGAAAAGCTGGTTCCTGTAACAGAGAGCACAGAGATTGTGCAGGTGCAGGGTTTTATAATCAAGCCCGAGTTTGCAAAAAAGAGCAGGGGAGAGCAGTTTTTTTTCGTGAATAACCGTTTTATAAAAAGCGGCTACCTGCACCACGCTATAATGGCAGCTTATGAAGGTTTATTGAAAGACGGGTGCCAGCCGGGTTACTTTTTATACCTCGACGTTCCGCCCAATACTATTGATATAAACATACATCCAACCAAAACCGAAATTAAGTTTGATGATGAGCACGCATTATATGCTATTTTGCGTTCATCTGTAAAGCACAGCCTTGGCCAGTTTAATGTTGCGCCGGTTCTTGATTTTGAACGAGATGCCAACCTCGATACGCCTTATAACTATGAGCGTAAAGAAGCCGTAATGCCAATGGTTGAAGTTGACCGTAACTTTAACCCGTTTGCAGAGGATAAAGCTGTTAAAAGTTCAGTTGGCTCGAATACTCCTTCGCCTGCAAAGCATTTCAGGAAGCAGGAGCGTATGCCTGCATGGGAAAGCCTTTATACCGGTATTACAACCGAAACTCAGGAATTTGAAGGCACAGATTTTGAGGAAGAAGAGATTACAGGCTCACTATTCAACGAAAATGAGGTTGAGCAGGCGGTACAGACAACTTACCAGATTCATAAAAAATATATAGTAAGCCCTATAAAATCGGGCATGGTAATTATAGACCAAAAAAGGGCACACCAAAGGATATTGTATGAGCAGTTCCTTAAAAATATAACGGTACAGCATGGCAGCAGCCAGCAGTTGCTGTTTCCGTTGGTGCTGCACTTTAATAAAACCGAACTCGACCTGATACGTGAAATGAAGTCTTCTTTAGAAAATACAGGCTTTGTTTTTGCAGAGGTAAACCATGACCATGTCGTGGTATCGGGGCTTCCGGTTAATGTATCGGAAAGTGAGGTAAGCATATTGCTTGAAGAGCTTATAAATGACCTTGAGCAGGAAGTGCCCGACAGCAGCTTTAGCCAGAGCGACAGCATAGCAAAATCTATGGCCAAAAGCCTTGCTATAAAAACAGGTACCCTGCTAACCGAAAAAGAGCAGGAAAATATGGTAAATTCTTTATTTGCCTGTAAAGAACCCGATGTTTCACCCTTTAATAAGCCCACTTTTATTACCGTAAGTGTGGAAGATTTAGATAAACGATTTGCCGTATGATGCGCATTACCGAAACTGTTAAGCAGTTAATTATAATAAACATAATCTTTTTTGTGGCTTCCTTACTGGTAAAGCCCGCCTTTCAGTACCTTGCCCTGTATTTTCCCGAAAGCCCGCTGTTTATGCCGTGGCAGATAGTTACCCATATGTTTATGCACGGTGGCCTGGGGCACATCTTTTTTAATATGTTCGGGTTATATATGTTTGGCAGCGCTTTAGAGCATTTTTGGGGCCCCAAAAAGTTTTTGTTCTTTTACTTTTCATGCGGGCTTGGCGCTGCTGCTTTGCATTTAGGGGTTAATTACATACAGTTTAATGATGCCATACAGCCTTTACTGGATAATGGCTTTACAAACCAATCTGTAATAGATACTATATTAGCAGATAAGTATGACACGCGCTGGCTTGAATACATATCTGAAAGTAAACTGGAGAGCCTTATATCATCTTTTGCTCCTGTAGTGGGTGCATCAGGGGCGCTATATGGTATAATTGTTGCTTTTGCTTTTATGTTCCCGAATATGGAACTTATGCTCTTATTTATACCTGTACCAATAAAGGCTAAATATTTTGTACCGGGGCTACTTGCCATAGACCTTTTCCTTGGGCTTAAGGGGCAGGCCATATTCGGCAGCCGATGGGACGACGGTGTGGCACATTTTGCACATTTGGGTGGTGCGCTTATTGGCTTTTTAATGATGTGGTACTGGAAAAAGAACCAGTTTAACGATAACCGCTGGAATTAATTTTCATGGGACTTTTAGACGATTTAAAACTTGAATACAGAATTGGCGGCATAACACAGAAACTCATATTCTGGAATGTGGGGCTTTATGCCATACCTTTAATTATATTCAGCCTGCTGACGCTGTTTGATGTTCACCTCCCTTTTTTGCGGTGGGATTTGTATAATACAGATGATTTATTCAGTGTATCTTCAAATCCGGCAGACCTCCTCTGGAAACCCTGGTCGTTAATTACCTATGCTTTTCTGCATGCAGGTTTCTTTCACCTGTTGTTCAATATGATGGTATTGTATTTTTCAGGCAGGATATTCCTTACCTTCTTTACCCAAAAGCAAATGTTCGGGCTTTATATACTTTCGGCTATATTTGCTGCATTCATGTTTATTTTAAGTTACAACACCATACCATTGTTACAGCAGTTTAACGGTAAAATGGTAGGGGCTTCGGCAGCTATTATGGCTATACTGGTGGCAACAGCTGTATATGCACCCTATTACCAGGTAAGGCTGTTTCTTTTTGGTACGGTAAAATTGTGGCATATAGCGGCTGTGCTTTTGGTTTTAGACCTTATTAATGTTTCGGTAGAGAATCATGGCGGCCACGTGGCACACCTTGCCGGGGCGCTGTTCGGTTTTATATTTGTGAGGTCGCTTCAAAATGGTACCGACCTTAGCCGTGGGGTGTCAGGAATAATAGAGTTTTTCCAAAACCTGTTTAAGCCAAAAAAGAAAACAAACTTTAAAGTACACCGCAACCCGCAGGCACCGGCTAAAAGAAATGCCGGAAGGCCAAAGGATATAACGCAGCAGCAGATAGACGATATACTCGATAAAATTAGCAAGTCCGGTTACGACAGCCTGACCAAAGAAGAAAAAGAATTTTTGTTTAAAGTTGGCAAATAATAAGTAGCTTTGGGCTAAACAAAGGCAGTCGGTATCTATGAAAAAACTTTCCTGGTTTAATAAACTAATGCTGTTTTTCAATATTGTTTTAACAGTACTCACGTTTATTGCCTACATACTGCCTTTTCTGGCTCCTAAGATATTTCCTATACTTTCGGTATTTACATTGGTGTTGCCGCTCATGCTTGTATTTAATTTCCTGTTTTTTATATACTGGCTTATACAGATGAAAAGGCAGATGCTTTTATCGGGGCTTGTGCTGTTGCTTGGCATCACTTTTATAAATAAGTTCTATAAATTCAGCGCAGACCCTCAGCCTGAATTACCCGAAGATTTTACGGTTATGAGTTATAACGTCCGTATGTTTAATATATACGACTGGCTTCCGCGCACAGATGTAGCTGATAGTATAAGGAGTTTTGTAAGGGCAAAAGAGCCGGATATTATCTGTTTTCAGGAATATGCTTCTTTAGGTAAGCCTATGTTTAAAAGTTACCCGCATAAGTTTATCTACTCTAATAATGATAAATATAAAACCGGGCAGGCCATTTATTCTAAATACCCAATAGTAGATAACGGGCAGATAAAGTTCCCAAACTCATCTAACAATGCCATATATGCTGATGTAAAGATGGGTAACGACACGTTGCGCATTTACAGCATGCACATGCAGTCTATAAAGATAAGCCCGGATATACACGAGAGTATTAACGAACATAAATCTAAAGTAATATTCAAACGGCTGAGCGAAGCATTTGCCAAGCAGCAATACCAGGCAGAGTTATTGGAAAACCACAAGGCACAGTGCCCTTATCCGGCAATAGTGTGCGGCGACCTTAATAACAGTGCATTCTCTTACGTGTACAGGATTATTAAAGGTGATATGAATGATGCTTTTGAAGAAGCGGGGAGTGGCTTTGGTAAATCGTATAACTACAAATATTATCCTGCGCGTATTGATTACATTCTTACCGACGAACGGCTTGAGGTTAAGGAATTTGCCACATTCGATTCGATAGTAAATTCAGACCACTTTCCTGTAATGGCAAGGCTTGCGCTTCGCCCAGAGGAGGAATAGTAAAATTAAAGTTGTTGCCTTTTCAGGTAATCTGCCGCATAACGGCCTTCATTAAAAAGCAAATCTAAAATACTGAGGTTATTTATGTAGCCTGCTTTCTCTTCAAATACCTGCGTGTAGGGCTCAAAAATATTGGTGTCTTTTTTGCCGTTTGCGAGGTAGCGGTAATCGGTTATGCCCTGTGGCGCTTTGTGAAAGTATTCTTCTGTTTTACTGTATGGGATAGCAATACCTAAGCAATTGGTAAGGACATCGTGTATCTTAAAGTTAAGATCCATCATGTAAACATGCTTCTGCTCAAATATAGGACGTATATCATCCTCAAAATATTCAAAGAAAGGGGAGGAGCGGTAGGCAGCTTCCAACGACTTAAAATGCTGCTTTTGCCAGTCGAAAGCATCCTCAATTTTAGTGTCTTTAAACTTTTGATGTACGCCCTTATTATGCTTTACGGGTATGTTGAGCAACTGTATTCCGTTAGGGCTGTATATATACATCCTGTTACGGTTGGTTTGTTTCTGGAAGTTGTCATCCGTTTCAAAAATCACTTTGTCCGCCTGTACCATTGCCACAAAATGGCTCACAGACGGAAAATAAGTAGGATGTATAAGGATACTGCCCATGTTAAAATTAATCCTGTGCGGCTTTCTTTTTGCCTTTCCTTACATAATCCCAAACAAAATAGGCTACCAGCAAAATAATGAAATATTTAAAGTAAGACGTTGGCTCATCGTCTCCGCCAACGGTGGTAAACAACCTGTCCCATCTCACTTTTTTACCAAAGTTACTCCACGGCTCATTTTCATCAAGGCTCATCCACACAAATACGGGTTTACCAACAATGTGTGTTTCCGGCACATAGCCCCAAAAACGGCTGTCTTCAGAGTTATGGCGGTTATCACCCATCATCCAGTAGTAGTTATAGGTAAAGGTATAGCTATTTGCGGGTTTACCGTCTATAGTTATAGTATTGCCGTTTGTATTTAGTTCATGCCCTTCATATTTGGTGATGATCTCTTTGTAAAACGGCAGCGACTTGCTGTTAAGGGCAACTGTTTTACCGGCTTCCGGTATATAAATCGGACCCATATTGTCCACACTCCAGTTTTCAGTATATGGGAAAATTTCAGGAGAGCCCGGATAGACAAAATGATCTTTAACTTCTTTAATAGAAGAGTCGGTTTTCATCATGACTGCTTTTTCCTCTGTAAGATTAGCCATAAGCATATCCGGTACCGGTTGCAGTTTTTGTGCAAGCGCCATGTGCTGTGCATCTTTATCTGCCTGAAAGTTACCAAATATTACTACTCCTGTTGAATCTCTTGAAAACTCAGTAAAGCTGCCTTTGAATTTTTTATCATCATTTACAAATGCCCTGAAATCGGCATTATCCCAAAGCTCCGGCTGTATCATGTAAAACACCTGAAACTCGGTAATATCATATTGTTCAAGCAAAAGGTTGGTAACAGGTCCGTTAGTTACAACAGGATAGTTGTACTGCGGCCTTGCCCTGCCGGAAAGTTTAAGTTCTTTTCCGTTTATATAAACAACACCATTTTTAATAGAAAGCGAATCGCCCGGTGTACCCACGCAGCGCTTAACATAGTTCGATTTTTTATCTATAGGCTTGTTATGTACACCTGCCTTTGCATTGCGGAAGCCAATACTGTCAATCGGCCAGTTAAAGACCACAATATCATTTTTTTCTACATCTTCAAAGCCGGGCAGCCTGAAGTAAGGCAGTTGCGGCCATTTTGAATATGATTTTGACTGCGTAAGCGGAATACTGTCATGTATCATGGGCAGTGCAACGGTAGTCATGGGTGTGCGTGCCCCGTAGTGGAACTTACTCACGAAAAGGAAATCGCCTACTAAAAGTGTTTTTTCTAACGATGACGTAGGGATGGTAAAGGGCTGCATTACATAAGTATGTACTATGGTAGCTACCACTACTGCAAAAAGCAGTGAACTTACAGTATCACCCGATTTGCTCTCCGGTTTAAGCTCACGCTCCGGGCGGTAATCTGCCTGCCCCGAGTAGTTTATGTAATAGATGTATAAACCTAAAGTAACAACGCCAAGTATGGTATCTGTTACAGATGTTTTGCCAAAGCTGCGTAGTGTTTCTACCCAAACCACCGGAAACATGATAAGATTTACTATAGGGATGAACAGCAGTATAACCCACCAGCGGGGCCTGCCGATAATCTGCATAAGCACAACCGCATTATAAACGGGCACTGCGGCTTCCCAAGGCTTCCTGCCTGCCTTTTCGTAAAGTTTAAAAGTACCGAGAAAATGTATAACCTGTACTATCAGGAAAAATATAAACCATTGTGTTAGCGTCATCTCTGTATATTTTTACTATATGTAGTATTTTTCTTTATTTGTTACTATAGTCCCAAAACATCCTTCATTCCGTAAGTGCCTTTTTTACCGATAATCCATTCGGCAGCTATAACCGCTCCTAATGCAAAACCTTCGCGGCTGTGGGCTGTGTGCGTAATTTCTATCGCATCTATAGCCGAATCATATTTAACGGTATGCGTGCCGGGAACATTCTCTACCCTTTTGGCATCTATAAATATTTCATCTTCTTTAGGGTTACCAATAGCCCAGCTGGAATAGCTGCTATTATTGATAATGTCTTTTGCCAGTGTTATGGCGGTACCGCTTGGTGCATCCAGCTTTTGGGTGTGGTGCACTTCTTCCATGCTTACTTTATATTGCTCCACCTTTGCCATCATTTTGGCAAGGTGTATATTAAGCTCAAAGAAAATGTTTACCCCCAGGCTAAAGTTAGAGCCATATATAAAAGCGCCGTCTTTTTGTTCGCATAGTGCAGCCATTTCATGATAATGCTCCAGCCAGCCGGTTGTACCGCTAACAACAGGTATATTGTTGTTAAGGCATTCGGCAATATTGGTTACAGCAGAGCCAGGCACGCTGAAGTCTATAGCCACATCTGCATTTTCAAGCCCGGCAAAGGTATCGGCAGAACGTTTTTTAAGCACTATTTCATGCCCGCGCTCCTGCGCAATACGTTCTATAACCTGTCCCATTTTTCCGTAACCTAAAAGTGCTATTCTCATACTTATTAAAATTGGTAGCTAAGGGTAAGCCCCATGTGGTAATTATAATCTACGTTGTTTTGTTCGAATGCCGGGCGAAAAGAAAGGTTTTCATTTACGTTAAATTGTGCTAAGTGCGCATCTACATTTGCTTCTACTATGTTAAGCACATAAAGCCCTACTGTAATAAGTAAGGATAAATCCCGGTTGCGCTGATGGAAGCGTTGCCCGCTTATAAGCCTGTCCTCACTAAGGGGTGCAAGCTCGCCTGTTACCTCGCGCCCTGCAAGCCTGTCGCGGTAGGCATTGCGGTATTCGCGATATTTTGTATTATTGAAAGAATAATAGTAAAGGCTAAGCCCCATGCTGCCGTAAACTACTGGCACTTTCCAGTAGCTTTTATTATATACCTGCCCAAGCCCCGGCACAACTGCCGAGTAGAACGCAGCTTTAGACGGTGCAAGAGGGTCTATGACATAAGACGATGAAGCCACAACATTTTCAATATTAACGATGGAGTCATTCTTTGTTTCTTCCTGTGCCAGCAAAGGGGCAGCCGAAAAAATAAAAAAGAATAACGATATGAGAATACTGCGCGCCACTATTGCTGTAATAGTTTAATTATCCTGTTAAAGTCTTCTTCCGAATGGAAAGGAATTGTTATTTTACCCTTGCCTTTTGCATCTACCTTTACATCTACTTTTGCCCCGAAATAATCTGCAATAGTTTTTTTCTGGTCATTGGCAACAGCAAAAGAACTGCTTTTTGCTGCAGCATTACCTGTTGATGGCTTAAGGCTTTCCTGGTATTTTTTTACAAGCGCTTCAGTTTCCCTTACAGAAAGGTTCTGGCTTACTATTTTTTGGTAAATATCTGCCTGTGCGTCGTGGTCTTCTATATTAATGAGTGCACGCCCGTGCCCCATAGTTATAAAGCCGTCGCGTATGCCGGTCTGGATTATCGGGTCCAGTTTAAGCAGGCGCAGGTAGTTGGCAATGGTCGAACGTTTTTTTCCCACACGTTCGCTCATCTGCTCCTGTGTTAGCTGTATTTCGTCTATAAGCCTTTGGTAAGAAAGTGCAATTTCAATAGGGTCAAGGTCATGGCGTTGTATGTTTTCTACAAGCGCCATTACAAGCGACTCGTTATCGTTAGCCAGCCTTATATAGGCAGGCACATGTGTAAGCCCTGCCATTTTTGAGGCACGCAAACGGCGCTCTCCCGATATTAGCTGGTATTTGTTATACTCAAGCTTGCGAACGGTAATAGGCTGTATAACCCCCAACTCTTTAATAGATGAGCTAAGTTCTGCCAACGATTCTTCGTTAAAGTTTGTCCTCGGCTGAAAAGGGTTAATTTCTATAGCATCAATATCAAGCTCTATAATATTGCCTACCACTTTATCTGCATTCTTATCCTCGGCTGATTTTATATCATTCTCCGGATCTTTAAGTAATGCCGATAACCCCCTGCCAAGTGCTTGTTTTTTTATTGCTTTTGTCATGAACCTACTGTACTATTTTTCTTGATTATTTCTTCCGCCAGGTTCAGGTAGTTACTCGCTCCTTTGCTGGTGGCATCATAATTTATAATGCTTTCGCCATAGCTTGGCGCCTCGCTTAGTTTTACGTTGCGCTGTATAAGGGTTTTAAACACCATATCGTTAAAGTGCTTCTGCACTTCTTCAACCACCTGGTTGCTAAGTCTTAGCCTTGCATCATACATGGTTAGCAGCAGCCCTTCTATATCTAACGCAGGATTATGTATTTTTTGTACACTTTTTATGGTATTAAGCAACTTGCCCAAACCTTCCAAAGCAAAATATTCGCACTGTATGGGTATAATAACAGAGTCTGCAGCCGTAAGCGCGTTAAGTGTTAAGAGCCCTAAAGAGGGCGCACAGTCTATAAGGATATAGTCATACTTGTCTTTAACGCTTTCCAGTGCCTGCTTCAGCATGTATTCCCTGTTTTCCTTGTCAACCAGTTCAATCTCTATAGCTACAAGGTCTATGTGTGCCGGTATAATAGATACATTTGGCGCGTTGCACGATAAAATAGCCTCTTCGGGCGTGCTGCTGTGCTCCAGTATCTGGTAGGTACCGGTTTCTACGGTTTCTACATCTATACCAAGCCCTGAGCTTGCATTGGCCTGTGGGTCAGCATCTATAAGCAATACTTTCTTTTCGAGGACACCCAGTGAGGCGGCTAAATTTACCGATGTTGTTGTTTTTCCTACGCCTCCTTTTTGGTTAGCGATAGCAATGATTTTACCCATTAGCTGTTTAAAATTTTGAACCGTAAAAATACAATTATTTATGGTATCTGGAAACGGAAATTGTTAACAATAGTAAATAAAGAAGCCGGGGTGAAATACCCCGGCCTGTTCTGTAAAAAATGTATATGGATTAGCGGATTACAAGTTTTTTAGACTGCTTAAAGCTGCCTGATTGTACCTGCACAACATATACTCCGCTGTTTAACTGAGAAAGGTTAAGCTGCTTCGTATAAAAGCCTGAAACAGCCGTGATTTCGGTTTCAAATACTTTAGCCCCGCTAACGGCATAAATACTCACAGTGCTTTTATCTGCCGTGTTGTTCTTAATATCATAAATGAGGGTTATTTTCTTATCTGAAGTAGGGTTTGGGTAAAAGCCGAATGTCATGTTTTCGTTTACATTTTCTATACCTGCGGTTGTGGTGATGTTTTTATAGTTAAACGAAAGGTTGCCTGTAGAAGTGCCTTCAAAAGAGGTAAAGTACATTCTGTAAACAGTACCGTCAGTCTGCTTAACGTAGTACGTGATTTCAGGATCTACATCATAGGTAAATGTCCCCATATTAAATGATTTCCAGTCATCACCAACAGTGTTTATTTCTTCAGAATAAGTTTCATCTGCAGGCAGGGAAGGAGTTTCTGTAGTAACACTGGTTTCATCTGTCTGTGCAACAGTTACAGTGGCAGCGTTGTTAAGCGCCCCTGTTACAAGGTACATAGTTGGCTCTTCCTCGGTACCTATATTGCCATAGTAACGCCCAAAAGCAAGATCCCAATCGGTATCGGCTGGTGCTACACTAACAGTCTGGTCAGTGTCAAGCGAAAAGAAGTTAAAGGTATAACCCTCACCGCCGGCATTTGGTACAGTTGCGGTTTCGTCAGCACTCCATTCAGTACCGCTCCAAGTAGCGTACTTTATAGTGTAGCCTCCAAAGTAATCTTCAATCATAAACTTTTTGTAGGTATTTTCGGCATATTTAAGGATAAACACTACAGAGCCGCTAACGTGGTGTGTTGCCGGGTTATATTCTCCCCAGCCATAAGTTGCAGAACCATTGTCAAATGCTCCTGTTAACCATGTGGTTTCAGAGTTATATAATTCTGTCCATTCTTCTTCGCTGGTTACATCAATAGTAGCCCAGTCATTAATATTATCAGATACTTCAAAAACCCTGATGCCCCTGCTGTCGTTAATGCGTGCACCGATAGACATAGGTGATATCCTTAAAAAAGCGATATCCCATGTGTTGGCGGCAACAGCAGTTTGAGTGTTAGACGAAAAATCAAAGAAAACCTGGTTGGCGTAACCCGGTTGAAGTGGAATGGTTACTGCAGTGTAATCTTCCTGTGCTGAGGCGAACAGGCCTGCCAAAAGAGATGCACAAAGTAAAAATTTCTTCATGATATTTATTTAGATTTATTAAAAATAGTTATTATGTTGCAAATATAAAATATTATTTAAAACAAGTCTAAATAAATTTGATATAAAAAAGCAGGCAAATTTGACTGCTTTTTTATATTTCTGTAATATTAGAGAAGAGGTTGATACACCTATTCTTTGGTATAAGTTAAAATAACAGTACCTGTCCTGTATATTGGTTCATCATTTTCATCCCTGTCAGGGTATGGATAGTTTTCATACATAATTACAAGCTCATTGTTATTAATGGTATACGTGTTATCCAGGTTAGGTTCTATAAGTATATTAGTGGTTGTAACCTGTCCATCTTCTTCGTTCCATGTACCTTCACCAAGTTCAGTGTCACACCCTGTTTCCGAAACAAACAGCACATAATTGTATTCTGATGTATAGGTATTGTCGTCGTTTAGCGTAATGTAAGAGTCAAGAAAACAGGTAGCTTCATTCATTAATTCCTGGGAGGCAACTTCATCCATATTATAATCCACCGCTGTTGGAGCCATTACAGAAGTAAGGTTATAAGTTCCGGCTAAGTCAGAATCGGAGTTGTTGTTATTATTATCGTCATCATCAGAACACGATGCCAGCAATCCTGCAAGCAACAGTACAGTTAAAAAGTTCTTTTTCATTTTCATGGCTTTTTAATTAAGGGTTTCTACTCAAAGTTATGGCTTTGAACAGCAAAAGCCCTACTGCTTAACACTTAATTAACCGCCAGGTAAAAGCTATTGCAGTTTGCCCCTTGCAGAAGCAGCGCTGTTATACCTGATCTTATCCTGCTTCAGTATTTCACCGTTAACATAAAAAATAAAATCTTCAGCAATTTTCCTGTCTTTTTCTTTTACTTTTAAACTTATAGTTTCGTTATTCTTCCTGAGATCTACTATTATACTGTAGGCAGTTATCTTTATCCTGAAGGCAAAATAAAGCACAACTGCACCTGCAGCTACAACCATAACTGTGCTTGACATGGTTTTCATGTATAGCGCGGCAACCAAAAATATCGCAAGCCCTGCTGCAAGCAGTATAACATTATATGTATAAATATCAGATGCGTAAAGGCGTATTTTGTTAATATTGCCCAGGTCTATTTCAATATCATCTTTGGGCATATGAAGCTGTAGCCTGTTGCCGAAAACCTTGCCATACGGATAATTAATATTACCCTGTAGTGATGATGAAGAATTGGTAATTTTCATGCTAGGCTTTTATGTCGGTTTTAGTATTACAAAAGTATATCTTAAAAGCACTCCTTCTATAAATACATTATTAATTGTTGATGTGGCTGATTAAATTTTTTATGCAGAAATCTTAGCTTTTTATTTATGTGCTTATTAGATAACAGTTGCTTAAAATAAAGAAAGCTGCCTTACGGGGGCAGCTTTAAAGTTTAGCTTCTTTAATGTACTAATTGAATGTATTATAGAGGCCAAACCCTACAATAAATGCTACCACAGAGGCAACAATAATTTCAAGGTTTTTAATGATTGTATCTTTTTTCGAAAAGGTTAAGTAGCTTTTAAAACGTTTTTTCTTTTTTAAGTCGAGTGTAATGTCAGGTGTGTTATTCTTCATAGCTGCAATAATTTAATGTTTAAAAATAATATATTTCTGGGTAATGTGTGTATAATTTAACATTTT
>NZ_JAMWYY010000061.1 GCF_024305175.1 Flavobacterium sp. | reverse complement strand
GTGTACGCTAAGCACCCTATACAAGCCCACCCCCACTTTTTATCAGATAAATTCCCCCGCCCGTTTTCTTGCATCCAGACTTTTTTAACGTCAGAATAATAAAAGTATAAGAAAAATGATGATTCTTCTCTGTTGCGAACTTCAAACATCAGGACAGTTAAAGTTATATCAATTAAAAAGATTGCTCTTTCATCGAAACTATCCTATCAAATTCAAGGTACTCTTGCTTTTGTACAATTGTTACTATGGACTATAAATTATTTTACATACCCCAGCCCCCCTAAAAACCCTCACTCATCTTGGCAATGATAGACATTGTGCTAATAGCGGTTTCGTATTTACATGTTCAAGGTGATAGCTGATACCTGTAAATCTGTGGGCTGCTTTAGTTACTTCAAATTCAAAAACTCAGAACAATGGTAACAGTTATCAATTTTAAAGAAAGAAACAAAGAGGATGGCTCATCATTCTTTGTGTTAGAAATTCAAGGTGGTCTTGAAATGGTGCAAAGCAAAACAACCGGCCAGTTCTATGCTACTGCTAAGAAGGCTTATCTACCATCAACATTTGATGCAATGACCTGCCAGGCATTGGTAGGCACACAAATGCCTGGCAGCATTGAGAAAGAAGAGTGTGAACCTTATGAGTACACTGTACAAAGTACGGGAGAAATCATTACGCTTTCACACAGGTATTGTTATGTGCCCGAACAAGCTGTCAAGACTGCCTACCAAAACTTCAGGCCATCAGCAGATGCTTTCTCTATGAATGAAAAGCATGAAATGGCTCATGTTTAATAACTATGAATACCTGTATCTTTCCGGTACAGGTATTTTCTTTTTTTAATGATATTTTTATGAAAATAGCAGAAATCAAGGTTTCATACACGACTAATCAGCCCGATAAAGTGAGGCTCACTAACTTTAAGGACACTTATCAGTTTATTTTATCACATTGGGATATGAACATAATAGAGTACCAAGAAGAAAGTAAAATCATCTTGCTCAATCGAGGGAATGGGATTTTAGGTATTTATCAACTGTCTAAAGGAGGCATATCCGGGACTATTGTTGATTTAAGGATAGTCCTTGCAGTAGCATTAAAGTGTAATGCATCAGGTATCATCTTGGTTCATAATCATCCAAGTGGTAATATACAACCCAGTCAAGCAGATAAGAAGATTACCAAAAGACTTAAACAAGCCTGTGAGCTGCTTGAGCTTAATTTGATTGACCACTTAATTATATCTAAACAAGATTGCTTGAGTTTTGCACAAGAAGGGCTATTATAGAATGAGAGCGAGTTTACATGTACAAGGCATTTTTAGCTTAATTTTATAGTAAAGCTATTTATAGAGATAGGTACTAATAGCCAAAACTTATTTTTGATTAAGGCTCTTGAAGCTAAGTAATTCCGAAGCATCAACATTTAATCGGAGAGCTATAGAGTATAATACATATGCAGAAGGGTTTATATTACCTGATTCAATCCGGTTCATATTGGAACGTTCAAACTCGCATAAATGCGCCAGTTCAGTTTGGGATAGATTTCTCTCTTCCCTTAACTGCCGGATACGCCTGCCTATTAATATTTGAAGTTCCTTTTTAGATAACACCTTAAAAGATTAATCTCCAAAATTTGTGATATTTAAAATTTTTTATGTTATCGGATTGGTTAACAAACTATATTTGTTTCAATCATCATTAATTAAACTTATGGATTTAAAAATGGACAAATGCCACTATTGTGGCAGCTATACTGCTAATACTAAGAAGAATTATTACATCCATACTATGTATGGCGTAATCAAATCGCATCTAATTCGCGGTATGGGATATAGTTATATTGAAAAGAAAGTAGAAATACCTCGATGTGAAACTTGCTCAAAGAAGCATGGTAATCAATTTTTAATGATTGAACTGCCTTTATTTGTAGTTGGTTTTATAATTTTTATCTGGATTTTCACATACAAGGTAAGTGATGGCAATTTTAGCCTAATAACCATTATACCTTCAATTGTTGCAGGAATAGTCATCGGCGGTGCTTTATCTCCAGTAATACGTCACTTAATGTCCCTATCTAATAAAACCGGTAAATTTGAAAGAGACATAAAAGATAATGAGGAAGTTAAAAAATTAATGGAGTTAGGCTGGAAATTAGATAAACCTGCTAAAAGTGAATACATTACTGATGAAGATTTGTTACGGGAGAAATAAAAACTTTTTCCCAAGTTGAAGTTAAGCGTGATTATATCAGATATATTTGAAAGAATTACATGTTTTGCAGGTTTTACATACTTACATTTACTTAAAGTGGCTCTGAAACATATCTGAAACATCTTGGCGACAATACGAAACAATAAACAGCCAAATGAAAATACAAAAATGCTTACTTCATAGCTGTTCAAGCAAATACAAGTAAAGGAAAAAGAATGAAAATTGAACGGTACAGTCTGTTAATCAGAGGGTCCTTGGTTCGAGCCCAAGAGGGGGAGCTTAAAAAGCCAGTCATTAGACTGGCTTTTTTGTTTTCTATAATAATTATAATAATTAGAGAAGTTATTACCCACCATATTATTATCGCTTTGAATATGTTTATCAAATAAAAAAGCCCTGCAATATTGCAGGGCTTTTACGTTGAGTCAGTAATTTATTCTTTAATAATTTTTATTGTTTTTTCGGCTGTGCCCGAATTGACTTTTAAAAGGTAAATTCCGGCGCTTAATGATTCAGTATTAATATGGGAAGTGTTTTCTGTAACCTGTTGCGAAAGCACTAACTGCCCGGTTATTGTATATATCATTGCATTGTCAGCCCCAGTAAAATTAGCGAGATTGATTTCATTTTTTACAGGGTTAGGATATACCATAAGATTTTTTAAAGCATTTTCCTGTACTGATGCAGTTGGGGTTTCTTCAAGGATAATATCGTCAAAATAAAGAAAACCCTGATTTCCTAATAAGTGTACTTCTATGGTAAGGTAATAGATATCAGTTTCTTCTACGGTAAAAGGTTCTGATGTAAAAGTTGATGAAGTACCTGCGGGGACGTTTTCTTGTTCCGGAAGGTAAATGTAATCGTTTAAACTGCGGGTCATCATAACACGGATAATGCCAATTACTCCTTCGGGATTACTCATCCCGTATTTATAAGATACTCTGTAAGATGATCCCTCATTTAGTGTTATAGGCCCGCTTGCCAGCGTAGAGGCTACTCCTATGCCTTCAGGCATCATATCATTTATTGATGTGTCATACATAAAAACATTTCCTGAAAAACCCTCTACAGGGCCGGCTGTTGTTTGAAATATTTCAGAAGAAGCAAAGGTTAAATAAGAACTGTACATACAATCGGGCAGTTGCGGGAGTGCAGCCGATTCGGCATCTTCCATATAAGGCAATGTTACCGGGTCTTCGCATTGCGAAAATGCATTATTGCCAAATGCAAAGACAAGGCTAATGGATAAGATAATTTTTTTCATAGCACATTTTGTTAGGTTAATACTTTTGTAAAAGTATAATCTCACTTTTATTAGTGCTTTATGAAAAAACCGGAATTACTTATAAATTTCAAGTGTAGCCAACTGTAGCTCTGAAGGTGTTAATCCGCTGTGAGTTTTTATAAAGCCGCTAAAGTTAGCCTGGCTGTCAAAGTTAAGCTCAAATGCTATTTCTTTAAGGGAAAGTTCGTTAAGCAGCATCAGCCTCCTTATTTCCAGCATCAGCTCCTCATGTATTAGTTTTAGCGGGGTCTTGCCCAGGCTTACCTTGCAGGCATCATTCAGCTTTTCTGTACTGCACCCTATCATGCTACAGTAGTCAGAAACTTTTTTTTCTGTTTTAATATGTTGTGGCAACAGCGACAAAAACCTTGTTACAAGGTTTGGGGTAAGCATATCTGCTTTTGCCTCATTAAACTCAGGTAATGATATAAGTATAATTTGCAGGTAGCTGTACAGCTTATGGTGTGCAAAAGGTGTAAGTTCTTTATTTGTGAGCAGTCCCATCATCCGTACAGCAACATCATACAGGTGAGTAAAGCTTTCTGCATCGAGGCTGAAAACCTGTTTCGGGAAGTAGAGCTGATAGTGCTTCAGGGGCTGCAGGAATTTAAAGATATCTTTCCTGAACTGTATTAATAAGCCTGTTGCCGAGTTGCGGTGCATCAGGTGTATCTGGCCGGGATAAATAGCATAAAGCTGCCCGCCTGACATCTGGTATTCTGCAAAGTCGATAAATTGCCTTCCTTCTCCCTGTTCTACCAGAATGATTTCAAAGTAGTCATGCCTGTGGGGTTTATGATAATCATAAGGGTTCTTATAGTCCAGAGGCTCTATAATCAGTGGCCTGTTATATTGCGGCAACTGTACAGGGCTTACTCCGGTATCCTTATCACTCATGGTACCATAATTAAAGTGGGAAGTTACAAAATTTATATAAATGCAAAAACGGAATATTTTGCTGACATTTATATAATGTTTATCGCCATTAGTAGGTTGGCTATTATTTATGGAGTAGGACAATAGCTATTATATTTTCGAAGCCGCCTGAAAATAAAAAAAGCCCTGTAAAACAGGGCTTTTGTGTTGTGGTCCCACCTGGGCTCGAACCAGGGACCACCTGATTATGAGTCAGGTGCTCTAACCAACTGAGCTATAGGACCGCTTTAGAGGTTGCAATATTACTACTAATTTTCTTTTACTGCAAATAATTTTACAGGATAATTTACTGTTAAAATAAAAATGTTTCTAAATCGCTGAAAGGCAGTATATGTCTTTATACACTTAATTGATATTGTTGTTACAGAACATTACTGCTGCTATTTACGCTTTAAGTTTTATTTAATATACCTATAAGATAATTAAAACATATAAAGCCTTAGCTTTGAGTTTACTAACCTTTTAAAGTAAAATCATGAAAAAGCATACAGTAAAAAGCATGTTGTGTATCGGTCTACTTGCAGCCGGGATAACACTAACTTCATGTAAAGAAAAATCTCCGGAAGAAGTTACAGGCGTAGACCCTGTTCCCGAAACCCTTGAGCCGATGGAGCCGAGCTATGATGATGGTACAGATACTATTATGACAGAGACTGATACCATTACCAAGGTAAATCGTGAAAACGACGATTTTGAGCTTCATAAACAAGTACCGTAAATAAACACATACAACCATGAGAAATAAAATAATTGCATTGTTTGCACTCACACTATTATTCAGCATTACTGCTTGTAAAGACAATAAGCAGAATGATATGGATGGAGATGAAACAGTTACAGAAACCGGGCTTGACAGTATTAGTGATGTGGGTAGTGATGGCCTTGGAAGGGAAATAGACACTGTAAGCGAAATAGAAAGAGATGTTAACGATAATCTTGATGAAGATGCGGTAGCTCCGTAATGAATATGATATAAAAAGAGGATTTTTATTTATAACATTATTTTTTTTGCATTAAGTTGCTATTCCTGCGGGCATACAAAACCAGGGAGTAAAAACAGTGGTCCTGACTTATGTATGACTACTGATTCTGTTTTTACAGACGAGGGAAGCAATGATGGTGAACAAGCCGCGCCGACACAGGGCTTGACGGGGAATAATCAGCTTGTGCTGTTTAGCTGTTTGCGTGTAATGGGTATCCATTGTTTGCCATTATGCTGCAGTAGCCATACTTCGTTTACTGCAAAGCCTGCTGCATAAGCTTTATCTTTATAATATAGCCAGGCCTTTTCATAATCTTCACGGCTAAGATCACGATATGCAATAGTCATGTGTGGGTTAAAATTCAGTATCGCCTTGATTTCAGGATAATTAGTTCTGAATGAGTTGAAGAGTTCTTTCTGTAATAGCCGCAATTCTTCAACTTCTTCCGGGGTTACATAAATTACAGGGTTTTTACTGTTGTTGAAAGAACCGAATCCGTTAAGCTTTATAGTAAACGGAGAAACAGAAACAGATGCATTTAAAAACCATCTGTTAAGGCCTTCATGCTTTAGAGTGCTTAATTTAAATGGCGGCAATAGTATAATATGCGGCATAACCCGTAAAGCTTTGCTGCTGTTAAAGTTATAGGCTATATGCTGCTTAAATGCAGTTATCTCTGCCGAAACATCATCAGGGGCAAGTAGGGCAATAAAATACAGGCTGTCTTTCATAACAATAAAAATAACCTGTTTATATTTAATTTCAGTATTTAGTACCTTACAAAGTGGGTGTCTTCTGTTATATTTTCGGTAATAGCTGTATATTTTGATTGTTCCTTTTCAGGTAGCCCCTTTGTTAGCGCAGCTGTAAACTGTGCTAAATGATCGGTCTCAACATGATCCATTACCACAATCTTATACCACTGGTTGCCTTTATCATGCTTTTGGGGTACCAGGTTAAAGCGCAGTGCAATTTCTTCAGGCACATATTCAGATTTTATAGTTACAATGTTCATGTAAGGCTCACGGAAATATTCTACACCAAGTGAGTCAAGTTCTTTACATAACCAGTCGGTACGCATCAGCAGCGTGTTTACTTTTTCTGCCCATCCGTGTGGGCCATAAGTGGTAAGTATCATCCATACGGCAATTGCATTAGCGCCCGACCTGCTTCCGCAAAGGGTTAAATCCATCCCCTCAACATATTCTGCTTCTTTAGTCAGTACATTTTCAATTAAGCCTTTCCTGCAAATAAATATACCGGTACCATATGGCGCCTGCAACATCTTGTGTGCATCTATGGTAACCGAGCTTATATCCGGATTTTGAAAAGTAAGGACGCTGCCTGTATTGCTGAACGGATAAACAAACCCGCCATAAGCGCCATCTATGTGAAGTTTATAAGTGAGGGCGTATTTTTTAAGCAGGTCAGTATATATATCTGCTTCATCTACAGAGCCAAATATAGTAGTCCCCATGTTAGCCACCACTATAAAATATCTTTTGCCTGCCATGCGTGCCGCCATTACCAATCCTTCAAGTGCAGTTTCATCTATGTATCGACTCTTAAAGTGCACAGGCGTTTTTATAAAATCCAGAAGCAACAGGTTCGAGCCTTTTGGGATTGAGTAATGTGTGTCTTCAGATGCAAGTATTGCTATCTCCTCCGGCCTGGCACCATATTCATTAATAAAATAGTTACGGTATATCCACAAAGCCTGTATGTTAGCTTCTGTGCCACCGGGTGCAATGTAGCCGTCAAAACTGCCGGGTTGTGCTTTAAAGATATCGGTGGCAATTATATTAAGTACCTCACGCTCTATTTCCTGTGTGCCTTTAAATGCTTTTTCAGATGTGCCAAAGGTATGGCAGCCTATATGGTTTGGGTTGGCAACAAAAGTTTGTAAAACCGGGGCATCTTTAAGAAAAGGGGCATCATCATAAAATACCTTGCCGTCAAGTTTAGAGGCAGGATAGCCTAAAGAAACATCTGTTGAGAAGTTAACGTTCTCTTTAAGTGCATTTTGTATGCGCATAAGGCGCTGCTCCCGCGACAGTTTTTTCCAGTATTTCATAGTATTATGCTTATTGTTTGATGCAAAGGAAATACACCGGGTAGAAAAAAATTATGATTTTTATCATAATTGCTGCAACCTTTTTTAGTTTTTTGCGTCTATATAATAGTTGCTTATCAAAAAGGTGTTAATGTAGTTTCATCAATCAGGTAAAACGAAATGTTTGCAAAAACAAAATCCCGCCAATAAAATGGCAGGACTTGCGTTAATCAAATTGATAAGTAACGATAAGTTATTTAGGTTTAGTTTAGGATGCGGCCGTAATTAATTACGGCCGTATCTCTTTTAGCAATAGTGGTTTTTTGGGATGCTTCTCCCGACTTCAGGACATTCCTCTCGGGGGAAAGGAACTGAAATTTTAAACCCTCGGTTTTATCTCTGAGTGCTTGTAAAGCTGTTGCCTTTCTTTAGGCAGAAGGCTTTTACAAATGCCCGATATCTGTACTTTATCAGGCTGCAGCACTATTGTATAATCATTTTTATTAAAAAGCCCGTATACAGAAAGGTTAACTATTGTTTCTCCTTCTTCCGGCCTGCATATTACCTGCCTGTCGGCAAATGTTTTCTTATTATTAAATTCATACCACAATGCGTTTTCAAAATTATAACGCAGTATCAAAGTGCTGTTGCTGTTATGGTCTTTAAGATAATTTACGTCTACAAGCCGTACAGCTTTATTTCGTTTTGGTAGTACAGTAAATGCACGCTTAACAATGCGCGCCCTGAACTTAAATTTTTCGAGTAGCACCGGCATGTATCAATCAATATTAGTAAGGTGTTTAATCGGGTGTATATAGCTAATGCAATTTACAAAACAGGAATGCCCATTTTACATAAAAAAATGGCTGTCTATATTTTGTCTATATAATTTCTGCTTTTAACATATTGAATATCAGCATTATAAAACAACTCCAATAGTTGTTAGAATATGTGTTTATACATGTTATTTAAGGTGTACAAAGTAGAATTTAGCAATGCTTTCTTGTAATATTCTGCTCTAATCTTAAAAAGATGTTAAAGAATTAAAGCTAACTTAGTTCTTGCCTTCCTTTTCGTTCAGGTATTTCCAGTAACGTTTTGGGACGTGCTGAATGTGCAGCTTCATGTTTTTGCGGGCAGGTATATTTGTACTGTTAAAATAATCTTTCCATAGCATAGAAGCCAGCTCTTCTTTTTCATCTGTCAATGATTTATGCAATCTGGGTTTAGATGTATCCACTGCCGAGACAAATTCATACGTAATTTCGGTAACTTTTTGCAGGTCATAAAACAGGCCGTACTTACGGCGCACATCATAAATAATCCATTGCTGGTCGGCATATCTGTTTTTAAAGAAACCTGCAATAAGCGGTAAAACATTAAAATCGGGCTCAACAGGGGCGTAATAGATACCGTCTGCTGTTTTCTGGAAACGGATAAATGCCTTCATGCGGTGCCGCTCCCGGCTTACCTTTTTTGCAGTCTGGGTTACGGCAATTACATGTTCATTGCCAAAATTGGCCTCTGCCCCCGGTTTATTATCAAATATATAAACCGCAAAATTCAGCAATGCCTGAAACGCCACCGGCTCTTCAGAAAGGTAGGCGCAATAATACGTGTTCACCCAGTCCGGCTGTAGCTTTTTCTTTAGCCCCTGCCACACCCGGTTTGCCTTTGCTTCATCACTTATAACAGTGTGGCTTTCTTCCAGCATTTTAGGCTGGTAAAGCCTGTCCCAAACCAGCTCAAACTGCCCGGGCTTTAGTTCGTAGTAGTCAAAAATAGCCGTAAGCAGCCCTTCAAAAGTACCGTCAAATATAAAAGTTACCATTTAAAACAGGCTTAACTGGGTTTGCGGGGTTTTTAAGTATTTACTGCTGCTTTCAGCAAGAATAAGGCCTTTTATATGGTTTGCCTCAGGCTCATTAATAGCATACGGGCTATCGGCACATCTTATAAAATGGCGGGCACGGTTATAGGCAATCCCCAGTTTTTTTAGCTGATAGCTGCGCAGCCTGCCAAACCTGCGTGCCTGTACTATTTTTTTAGCTGATGTTACACCAATACCCGGAACCCTGAGTATCATATTATAATCGGCAGTGTTGATATCGATGGGAAATTGTTCCATATTACGCAAAGCCCAGCTTAACTTAGGGTCTATATCAGTATCAAGGTGCGGGTTCTTTTCATTGAGCAATTCTTTAACCTCAAAGCCATAAAAACGCATGAGCCAGTCGGTCTGATACAGCCTGTTTTCGCGTAAAAGCGGTGGCTGGCTGCCAATAACCGGCATACGGCTGTCGTAGCTTATGGGTATGTAACCCGAGTAATACACCCGTTTAAGGCTGTAGTTTTTATAGTATTGTGCGGCGCTGTGCATAATTTCCATATCGGTTTCGGGTGTGGCGCCAATAACCATTTGTGTGCTTTGCCCGGCAGGTACAAACTTCGGTACACGTTTTATAAGCCCCGTTTTCTTTTCATCTTTAAACTGAGTTATGGTATCCTGAATAAAACCAAGCGGTTTCTTTACATCTTCGTGAGATTTATCCGGGGCTAAAAGTTTAAGCCCGCTTTCAGTTGGCATTTCAAGGTTAATGCTCATCCTGTCGGCATACAAACCTGCTTCTGTAAGCAGTTCAGGGCTTGCACCGGGTATGGTTTTCAGGTGTATATAGCCATTAAAACGCTGCTCAATGCGCAGTTTTTTTACAATTTTTACCAGCCTCTCCATAGTAAAATCGGCATTTTTAAAGATGCCCGAACTTAAAAAAAGCCCTTCAATGTAATTGCGGCGGTAAAAATTCATAGTTAATTCTACTACTTCATCTACTGTAAAAGCGGCGCGCTTTACATCATTGCTCTTCCTCGAAACACAAAAAGCACAGTCATATATGCAATGGTTGGTAAGCAGTATTTTAAGGAGTGATACACATCTGCCGTCTTCAGTATAGGTATGGCATATACCATTGCTGCTGTCACCAATCCCTTTATTATCATTTTTTCTGTTGCCGCCACTGCTTGAGCATGATACATCATATTTTGCCGCATCGGCAAGTATTGTCAGCTTTTCTCTCAATCGCTCCCACATACAAAGATTATTTTCTACAAAAATAAGAAAAAAATCATAAGTAACTATACCTTAATAATTTATTAAAACGTATAAATGGGGGTTTTTTGTTATTTAGCTGTTTAATTGCAACAGTGGTCGATTTTAACAGATGGTCCTACTTATTAGTGGGTATTTTTGCAAGTATTTAGGTTTAAATTAATAAGCGGCAATCCGAAAAGCGTTTAAATACGTAAGAAAAAGTTAAAATATTACAAAAAAGAAATGCATATAGTATAAAATGCTGTTTAATAATGTTAATTTAAGTGCTGTAAAAGCAATAATTACAGGTGTATAGATAGTTTGAGTTTTAGTTTTATATTTGCGCTTTTATTTAAGGTGCTGTAAATTAAGTTTTTAAAGTTTTCGGGAGTACTTTATAAATTACCCGGAATGTGTATATATAAAAGGTGTATAGCTGATATGAAAAGAAATTTACTGCTTTTGGCACTGCTGGCTTTTACGGTTGGTGCTTTTTCTCAGGGTATAACGGTAACCCCGCACCCTGTAAACAATCCTGCTGCTACCACGCAACTGGTAACAAATTACCTGCTTAAACCGCAGGATGCCTGCTTGGCACAAATTTCTAATGTTACAAAAAGTACAGGAACAAACTATGGCTATTCGGCCGGTAACGGTATAGGTACATTTACCTATTCCGGTTCAGCGCTGCCAATGTCAGGTGGTTTGGTGCTTACTTCGGGTAACGCAGTAGCCGCACAGGGTCCAAACAACAGTACATCGAGCTTTTCAGCTCCGGCGTGGGCAGGTGATCCTGCTATTAGTGCCACATTTGGCATTAACTCGAAAAATGCCACAATACTGGAGTTTGATTTTGTACCTGCCACAAGCAACTTTTCGGCAAGTTACATCTTTGCATCCGAAGAATATGGCACGTACCAGTGCGAATCTAATGATGGCTTTGCAATGTATCTTACCAATGTTACGGCAGGCACACCTGCTGTAAATGTGGCAACATTGCCTACATCGCAGCCCGTATCTATCAATACAATTAAAGATGTTATCAATAACTCTGCCTGCCCTTCTGTAAACCCACAATATTTTGGCGCGTTCTACGGGGGTGGTAACGCTGCTGCTGCACCCATCAATTTTGAGGGCCGTTCAGTACTGTTAACTTCAACTGCTACACTTATACCCGGTAACACATACCATCTTAAAATAGTTATTGCTGATGATGGTGGCGCTGACGGGACGGATGGCGAATATGACTCTGCCGTGTTATTCCCGCAGGGAAGCCTTAACTTAGGGCAAGAGCTTTTAGGGCTCGATCTTACACTTGCTAATAACACAGCCCTTTGTACAGGCGACAGCTTTACACTTGATACCGGGCTGCAACCTAACGCTGCGCAATATAGTTTTTCATGGACAAGGAATGATACCCCTATTGCCGGCGGCGCCGTGCTTACCGATAACCTGCCGGGCAATTATGCAGTTACCGTTACAAGGACTGCCGATGGCTGTACAAGTACACAATCTATTCTTATAGAATATGCCCCTCAGATAACCCCTAACGCACCGAATGATTTATTTGCGTGTGAAAACGGTACGGGCACTTATACCTACAACCTTGCACTTAACACCCCGGTAGTTAAGCAGGGGCTTAACCCTGCCACGGTGGTTTCATACCACGCTACTTTGGATGATGCAAATGGAGGGTTAGGAGCCTTAGGCAATACCTATACAGGCCCTGCCAATACAACAATTTATGTAAGGATAAAAAGCCATAACAGCAGCTGTTATGTGGTAGAGTCTTTTGAATTATTAACCGCACCGGTACCTTCGGCTACACAGCCTAATAACCTGGTGCAGTGCGAAAATGCCGAAGGCTCCGGAGAGGCTATATTTAACCTTACATTTCAAAATGGTACCATACTGGGTACTCAGCCTGTTAATGAGAATACCATCCTTTACTTTACTTCTCAGGCTGCAGCCGAAGACGGTTCTGCCCCGATAGAATTCCCTGAAAGCTATACCGGCACCAGCCAGACTATATATGCAAGGGTGCAGCGCAACTTTGATCCCGGCTGTTATACCATAACAACATTTGACCTTATTGTAGTGCCGCTTCCGGTACTTACCCAGCCTGATGATGTTGCGGCATGTAACACTTACACCCTGCCTGCTCTTACTACCGGTAATTACTTTACGGGCACAGGCGGTACAGGCACGCAGCTAAATGCCGGAGATGCTATAACCACATCTCAAACCATTTATATTTATGCTACCAATACACAGGGCACTACAAACTGCTCTAACCAGGTTAGCTTTAATGTAGAGATAATTACAGCAGCATCGGCACCTGCAAATGTAACGGCATGCCAGTCTTATACATTGCCTGCCCTGCCTGCCGGACAGTTTTATTATAACGGCCCGGGTGGTACAGGAGGGCAAATTGCGGCGGGTACTGCTATAACGGCCACACAAACCGTATATTTTTATATACCGGCTGCGGCAGAGTGCACAGAAAACAGTTCATTTACAGTAACCATTAACACACCTCCGGTTGTAAACGACCCGGCAGATGTTAACGAGTGTTCTCCGTATGCATTACCAGCGTTGCCTGCAGGCCAAAATTATTACACCGGTGCAGGTGGCACAGGCACACAGCTTGCTGCCGGAACGGTAATAAACACAACACAAACAATATTTGTATATGCTGCTAATGCTATAGACCCGTCATGTTTTGCAGAGCAAAGTTTTACAGTTACCATAAGCAACATACAGGTTAACGACCTGCCAGATGTTACCCGTTGCGGCAACTACACACTGCCAGCATTGCCGGCGGGGCAAAACTATTATACCGGCCCGGGGGGTACAGGCACAATAATACCGGCATCTACACAGGTAACTACATCGCAAATCATATACATTTATGCGGTTAGCCCGGTTAACCCGAACTGTACCGATGAAGAAAGCTTTACAGTAACTATAAATGCACTTCCTGTTCTTGCCGCTATACCAAACGTTTCGGCATGCGACAGTTATACGTTGCCAAACACGCTCCCTTCTTATGCAAATTATTATACAGGGGCAAACGGTACAGGAACAATATTACCCGCAGGTACTGTATTGACAACAACACAAACCGTATATGCTTATGCCGTATCGCCTAACGGATGTACCAGGCAGCGTACTTTTACGGTAACGATAATTAATATTGATGCCATTACACCGGATGACCAGGTGGTATGCGGAAGCTACCAGCTTCCTGCGCTTCCTGTTGGTAACTATTATACAGGCCCGGGTGCTACAGGTACTCAGCTAACACCGGGGGCAAACGTTACAACCTCTCAAACTATATATGTATATGTACAATCTAACACTACACCTGTTTGTACAGCCGAGAGTAGTTTTGAGGTTACGGTAAATCCGCTTCCTGTACTTGCAGCAATACCTGCAGTAATAGCATGCGGTAGCTACACATTACCCAATACGCTTCCGTCTTATGCGCAATATTATTCGGCTCCGGGAGGGCCAAATGGTTCGGGAACTGTACTCAATCCGGGAACAGTAATAACTACTTCCGGCCCTGTTTATGCTTATGCAATATCCCCTAACGGATGCACAAGGCAGCGAACAATAAATATAACTATCATTAACGGCTCTATAGCTCCGGCTAACGTAACTGTTTGCGGCAGCTATACATTACCGCAACTGCCACTGGGTAATTATTATACAGGCCCTGCAGGCACAGGAACCCAAATTGCACCAGGCACAGAAATAACAACAACACAAACCATATACACCTATGTAGCGGTTACTTCGGGCGCTAACTGTACAGATGATGATAGTTTTACAGTTACTATAGAAAATGCTCCTGTTGCAGATGATCCTGTAAACGTACAGTCTTGTGTTCCTTATGCGCTTCCTGCACTTACCAACGGTAACTACTATACAGGCCCCGGTGGCACAGGTACACAGCTTGCTGCCGGAACAGTAATATCAGATTCTCAAACACTATATGTGTACAGTAGTAACCCTAATTTCCCTGACTGTTTTACAGAAAATGCAGTTTACATAAACATCAGCGATTTTGAACTTGACGAGCCTGCCGACCAGCTTGTGTGTGGCGGTTATACGCTTCCGGCTCTTGAAATAGGTAACTATTATACAGCCCCCGGCGGTACGGGCACCATGCTTGATCCAGGAGACTTTATAGATACTGATCAGACAATTTATATATATGCTACTTCAAATACGCCGCCTGTTTGTACAGATGAGGTTAGCTTTGAAGTGGAAATTAAACCGGCTCCGGCTATAGATACACCGCCAAACGTAGGTTCATGCGGAACATATACGCTGCCTGCGCTTACAGTAGGTGACTACTATACAGCGCCGGGCGGAACAGGCACACAGCTTTTTGCAGGCCAGGTTATCAGTACCACTATGGATATTTATGTGTATGCCGAGACAGGCGGAACGCCGAACTGTGCTGCAGAACACATGTTTACTGTATTCATAAATCCTCAGGCTCCGGTTAATGTTACCGTTTGCGGCAGCTACACACTTCCGGTGCTTCCGGTTGGTGAGTACCGCACAGGCCCTGCAGGTACAGGAACACTGCTTAGCGCAGGTGATGTAATTACTACCACGCAGGATATTTATGTTTATATACCTTTAACTACGGTTCCAAACTGTACAGATAACAACTTCTTTACAGTTACAGTAAACCAATATCCTATATTAGACCCAATCCCGGTGCTTCAGCCGCTTTGCGATTCATATGTACTGCCGGAAATTACTGTGGGTAATTACTACACAGGCCCGGGCGGTACAGGTACACTGTTAAATGCAGGTGACCTTATCACATCTACCCAGACAATATATGTTTATGCAGAAACGGGTACCAACCCTAACTGTACGGTAGAAGAAAGCTTTGAGGTTGTAATATTTAATACCCCGATACCTGATGCCCGTTCTACAGTAGAGCGTTGCGACAGCTACACCCTTACAGAGCTTGTAGTAGGTAATTATTATGCGCTTCCGGGCGGGCCAAACGCTCCCGGCCAGCAGCCTTACTTTGCGGGTGATGTAATTACAGAGTCGATGACAATGTATATTTATGCAGAGTCGGCTACTACGCCTAATTGTTTTGCTGAAAACAGCTTTGAAATAGATATTTATACCATTACGGCTGATAACCCTGAAGATGGTGCTGTATCTGCCTGCGACAGCTATACACTGCCTGAATTGGAAATCGGCGATTATTACACGCTTTCGGGCGGGCCTGATACTCCGGGACAGGTACTGCTTGAGGCAGGAGATGTTATAACAACCTCTCAAACACTATATGTATATGCAGAGCTTGGCGGGCGTGTTAACTGTAATGATGAAAATGTTTTTGAAATTACCATATTTGATACGCCACAGGTAGATAACACCCAGGGTAATGTTGAAGTGTGTTTTCAATATCAGCTTCCGGCGTTAACTGTTGGTAACTACTACACCGGGCCAATGGGCACCGGCACTATGCTTAGCGCAGGAGATGTGCTTACAAGTACACAAACAGTTTATATTTATGCTGAAACAGGAAATGATGAAGTAACCTGCTTTACACAGCACAGCTATGTGGTTACTGTTTACAGTGTGTCAGTTCCTGAGATAGCAGATTTTTATGCCTGCGAAAGTTATGTATTGCCACAACTGGCAGCAGGTAACTATTATACAGGCCCTGGCGGTACTGGTACTATGCTGGCTGCCGGCACACCAATACTCACAACAAGTACTATTTACATCTATGCTGAAACGAACACAATACCTGTTTGTACAGATGAGAGCGATTTTACTGTAACTGTTGTATATCCGCCAACATTTACCCAGCCTGCGCCACTAACAACCTGTGGTATTAACGACCAGGGTAACGGTATATTTAACCTGCAGCCTGCCATGCAGGAAGCGCTTGGCGCACAGCCAAATGTAACGGTTAGTGTACACGAAACCCTTACAGATGCAGAGTTTAATAATGACCCGATACCAACTCCGGGTGCATACTATAACATTGTTGCTATAAACCAGACAGTTTATATTAGGCTGCAAAACACATTAGTCCCTACGTGCTATACAATAGTGCCGCTGGAACTTATTGTAAACCCGCGCCCTCAGGCTGCAACACCTGATGATTATGCACTATGTGATAACGGCATAAGCGATACCGATGGCATTGCTATCTTTGACCTGACTACGGTAGAAGAGGACGTACTAAACGGATTAAGCCCTGCATTCTTTACAGTTACTTATTATGAAACTCTTGCCGCTGCCGAACTTGGTACAACACCTGTAACAGCACCGGGCGCTTATAGCAGTGAATCACGCACCATCTACGTAAGGGTAACCAACAACGCCACCGGCTGTTATGACATCGTAGAACTGGAGCTTATTGTGAACCCGCTGCCGGAAGTAAACGACCCTACGCCATACACCCTGTGTGACGAGA
>NZ_JAMWYY010000060.1 GCF_024305175.1 Flavobacterium sp. | reverse complement strand
ATCTTACAGTAATATACCTATATAAAAAGGAAAAGCGGAAACGTTCTGTTTCCGCTTTTCCGCCCCCAAAAATACCGTAAAATTACTTTTACTAATGCTATTTGAGGTAAATTTACAATTGTTTAAGGTTTGGTAACAACAGTATTAGACCAACTGCATAAATAAACGTTGAAATGCAACATTTGTTAATATGCTCTTGCGTCATTACCTTCATAAAAGTTTATAAAAGCTCTGTTTACCACCCTGTTACCACCCGGTGTTGGATAATCTCCTGTAAAATACCAGTCGCCTAAATTCTTAGGGCAGGCCTTATGAAGGTTATCTACCGTCTGGAAAATTATCTTCACTTCTGCATTTATTTCATCGGTAACCAGTAGTTCGGCTATCTTGTCACTTATCTCTTCATCGGTAAATGGCGCATAAAAATCTTTTACATAGTTTACCACTTCAGCATCCGGCAGATTTTCCTGAGCCTTGCTTTTTTGATATATCTCGTTTACTATATGCTCTGTACCACGCTCTTTGTGCAGTGCAAGTGCCGCCTGAAATGCCACAAGCCCCTCTAGTTTTGCCATATCTATACCATAACAGTCCGGATAGCGTATTTGCGGTGCTGAAGAGACAACTACTATGCGCTTAGGCTTAAGCCTGTCCATCATTTTTATGATGCTCTTTTTTAGTGTTGTACCGCGCACAATACTGTCGTCTATTATAACAAGGTTATCTTCAGGCTTAATTACGCCATAGGTTACATCATATACGTGTGCTACTAAATCGTCCCGGCTGCTGTCTTCTGTTATAAATGTGCGTAGCTTAGCGTCTTTAATAGCTATTTTCTCGGTGCGGATTTTTACCGACAATAGGTCTTTCAGTGTTTCTTCGGTAAGCGTATGCCTGTTCTGTAATATCTCGTTGTTCTTTCTTTGGTTAAGGAAATCCTGTGCCGCCTCAACCATGCCAAAAAACGAAGTTTCGGCAGTATTGGGTATATAAGAAAAAACTGTGTTGTCAGTATCACTCTCTATAGCCCTGAGCACCTGTGGCAGTATCAGCCTGCCCAGTTCTTTACGCTCCCTGTATATTTCAGCATCACTTCCGCGCGAAAAATAAATCCGCTCAAAAGAGCACGCTTTTTTACCTGCAGAAGGTATAATTTCCGTTACCGAAACACCACCATCCTTTTTGATGATTATAGCATGCCCGGGCTCAAGCTCTTTTACATCATCAAAAGCAACGTTAAATGTAGTTTGTATAACAGGCCTTTCGCTTGCCACAACGGCAATTTCATCATCCTGATAATAATATGCAGGGCGTATGCCCGCCGGATCGCGAAACACAAAGCTGTCGCCATGCCCAAAAAGCCCCGCCATAGCATAACCGCCATCCCACTGCTTACTGGCACGTTTAAGAATGCGTGCCACATTCAGCCTTTCGGATATTACAACAGAAGCCTCCTGCTTTGTGTAACCCTCATTCTTACAATCCTGGTACAGGTCGGCCACCTCATCGTCAAGAAAATGCCCTATTTTTTCCATTACGGTTACGGTGTCGGCAAGTTCTTTAGGGTGTTGCCCAAGCTCTACAAGGCTGGCAAAAAGTTCTTTAACGTTGGTCATGTTAAAGTTACCTGCAACTATAAGGTTGCGGTGCATCCAGTTATTCTGGCGCAGGAACGGGTGAACGCTTTCTATGCTGTTTTTACCGAATGTACCGTAACGCACGTGCCCCAGGAATAACTCCCCCACATAAGGCACCTGGTTTTTCATCAGTGCGGTATCTAATGCATATTCCGGGTGCGCTTGTATTTCTTCGCTAATGCGCCCGTTTATCTGGGTAAAAATATCCTGAATGGGCTGCTGCTGGTTAGAGCGTATGCGGCTTATGTAGCGCTGCCCGGGTTCAACATCCAGTTTTATACTTGCAAAACCGGCACCATCCTGCCCGCGGTTATGCTGCTTCTCCATTAACAGGTACATTTTCTGTATGCCATAAAATGCAGAACCATATTTTTCTTTGTAGTAGTCCAATGGCTTTAAAAGCCTTAAAAGCGCAATACCACACTCGTGTTTAATAGCGTCGCTCATATAAAAATCTCCCGTTGTTGTGTTGTTGTTTATTAAAAAAAGCCCCGCAATGAGGCCTTAGTTTTTATTCTTCTTCCAGTGATATATCAAACTGTGTGAGTGCCCGGAATTCCTGCAGGCGCTCCAGCACTTCTTCTTTAGTAAGACTAACCATCCGTTCGGTGCCGAATTTCTCTACACAGAAGGAAGCCATGTTAGAACCATATATAATGGCATTTTTCATATTCTCGAAAGAAATGTTTTCGCTTTGGGTAATATAGCCGGCAAAACCACCGGCAAAGGTGTCTCCTGCCCCTGTAGGGTCGAACACTTCCTCAAGCGGAAGCGCGGGGGCAAAGAACACATTCTTTTCGTGGAACAGCAACGCGCCGTGCTCTCCTTTTTTTATCACTACATATTCCGGACCCATCTGCTGAATTTTGGCTGCTGCCTTAACCAACGAGTATTCACCTGTTAGCTGGCGTGCCTCTTCATCATTAACAGTAATTACATCTACCCTTTTTATAACCTCTTTCAGTTCAGGCAAGGCACAGTCCATCCAGAAGTTCATCGTGTCAAGTACCACAAGCTTGGGCTGCTCCGTCATCTGGTCCAGTACACTGCTTTGTATAAGCGGGTGCAGGTTGCCCAACAGCACTACATCGGCATCCTTAAAATGCTCCGGCACCACAGGCTTAAAATCAGCCAGCACATTTAGTTGAGTATCAAGCGTATCGCGCGAGTTAAGGTCGTTATGGTAGCGGCCGCTCCAAAAGAAGGTTTTTCCGCCTTTTACCACCTCAAGCCCGGTAATGTCTATATCCCTATCCGTTAGCAGGTCTATATACTCCTGCGGAAAATCTTCACCCACTACAGATACTATTGCCTGCTGCAGCTTAAAGAATGATGCCGAAAGCCCTATGTATGTGCCTGCGCCACCAAGTATTTTATCGGTTTTGCCGAATGGCGTTTCTATTGCATCAAAAGCTACCGTGCCTACAATCAGTAATTTGTTCATAATGTGGGTTGAAAATTAAAGGCGCAAAGATACTTTATAAGTTGCAGAAGAGCAAATATGAAAAGCTAAATACGCATGTGCATAATTTATCATTGCGATAAGGGAGAGATTTTTGTATACAGAATTCTTCCCCACATTTTATTTCGTTCAGAACGACAAGATAGAAAGTCATTCTACACTTCGCTGTGCTGCGGTCGAAATGGAAAACACTGTACCGCAGGTTCTCTTCATTTTAAAATAAAAGAGTTACATCCAGAAACTCAAATATAAAAGAATACTGCCTAACCTTTCATTATCTTTTTTATCAGAAAGTAAGCAAGTGCTGCAAGGCCTATTATGACTGCTACCACAAAGAATTGCCAAATGAATAACCCAAAGTTAAAATCTGATAATGCCTCCATAATTCCTTAGTTTTTGATTAGTAAATATAGTAATTTTCTTTAAAAGATTTCTCCGTTGCAGTCGAAATGGAAATCTATTATATTAAAAAAGCCACTCAATGAGCGGCTTTTTTAATATACATGTAAAGTGATTAATCTTCTATTTCGCTAACGCGAAGGGTGTTTACCATACCTTTTTCTATAACCGGCATTGCGGCAAGGTTTATAAGCATATCGCCTTTTTCTACATAACCTTTTTGTTTGGCTATGGCGTTTACATCTTCTACAGTTTCATCGGTGCTAAGCAGTTTGTCATAATAAAAAGCATTAACACCCCATAGCAGGCTTAGCTGCGCCAGTATGTGCCTGTTACTTGTAAAAACCAATATATGTGCCTGTGGCCTCCATGCCGAGATCTGGAATGCAGTATAACCACTATTGGTTAATGTACTAATGGCTTTTGCTTTTATTACGTTTGCCATTTGCGCTGCGTGATAACATATCGATTTTGTTATGAAACGCTTGGTGCGCACCTGCGGCGTGTTTTGCGGCACATGGATAAGCGGGCTGTCTTCTACCGCTTCTATTATCTGTGTCATTTTTTCGATAACCTGCACCGGGTAATTACCTACAGATGTTTCACCCGAAAGCATTACCGCATCGGCCCCATCCAGTACCGAGTTGGCTACGTCGTTAACCTCTGCCCTTGTAGGGGTAAGGCTGGTAATCATGGTTTCCATCATTTGCGTGGCGATAATAACCGGTATGCGTGCCGTTTTAGCGCGGTTTACGAGCTTTTTCTGAATAAGCGGAACTTCCTGTGCCGGCACTTCAACACCAAGGTCGCCACGGGCTACCATCAGGCCGTCGCAAAAGGCTACAATCTTATCTATATTCTCTACCGCTTCCGGCTTTTCAATTTTAGCAACAATAGGAATTTTATGGTTACTGTGTTCTTTTATAAGATCCTGAAGCTCTTCAAGGTCTTTCGGTGTACGCACAAACGAAAGCGCTATCCAGTCTACATCTTCCTTAACAGCAAAAATAGCATCCTTAACATCTTTCTTGGTAAGTGCAGGCAATGATACTTTTGTATTAGGCAGGTTTACCCCTTTTTTAGACTTTAACGGCCCTCCCTGCACTACAACAGCCTTTACTTCGCTAACCCTGTCTGTCTCCAGCACTTCAAAAATAAGTTTGCCATCGTCAAGCAAAATTCTTTCGCCAGGGTTAACATCGTTAGGAAACTCTTTATAGTTCATGTAAACCCTTTCTTTTGTACCGGGTATATCTTCGGCAGTGGTAAAGGTTATTATATCGCCAGGGGCTACTACTACATCTTCTTTCATTACGCCTACACGCAGCTTAGGCCCTTGCAGGTCGGCCAGTATTGCCGTATTGTAGCCAAACTCTTCATTCAGGCCCCTTATAATGCGTATGCGCTCGCTAACATCAGTATAATCTGCATGCGAAAAGTTAATCCTGAATACGTTTACACCAGCATCTATCATATCCTTTATCACCTCTTTGGTGCTGCAGGCAGGGCCCAGTGTAGCTACAATTTTGGTTTTCTTTCTTGTCGGCATTCTATTAAAATATTAAATTATTTTTAGACTTCAGTTTCTCGTGGCCTATAGTATAGGCAGTGGTAATGTGTTTTATGCCCTGCAACATTGCTGTTAGTTGCAACGGGGCAAAAAAAGAAGGTGTATTTTCTACTTTTAGTATATAATCCACCTTTTTTAGTTCCGGCAGCAGGTAAATGCCCGATGCCATATCCGGTAATGTATCTGCAAACAGGGGGGCGGCGCTTAAGTTTGCCATGACCCTGCTGTTGCGGTTTTTAATCAGGTTATAAACAGCACCTGTATCGTGGTCTTCAAAAATAAACCGGGAAAAACAGCCTTCACCCTCTTTGGTTTTAATGCTGATATCTTTAGGGCACTTTTCCAGCAACAGCCGGAGGTTTTGGTTTATGAAATAGGCAAGCCTGTAATCTTCGAGTGAAGAATGTATGGCAAACAATTCATAATCAATTGTTACAAAGTCGTCTAATTGGAGTTTGTGAACAGCCATTTATACCCAAATAAGCCGTAAATATAGCCATTAAAAATCAGAATAAACAGCCAGTCGGTTAAGTTTACGATAAATTAATCACGAAAACGTTTTAGCTGATTATTATATTCATTTACTTTTTGTTAATTTTTTCCTGAAATGCGAAATACGCACGTTGAGCGGCTTTTTCTTCGGCTTTCTTTTTAGAAGTCGCCCTTGCCTTGGCTATAATTTTACCATCTATTTTAAGCCTTACGCCAAAATACTTCTGACCTTCTACTCCGTTATCTTCGTATATCTCAAAATTGAATTTCTTTTTCTCCTTCTGGCACCACTCTATCAAAAGGCTCTTGTAGCTGATAACCTTGCCTTCAAGCCTTGGTATATCTACATAAGGTATAATAACTTTTTTATAGATAAATTTTTCGCAATAGGTAAAGCCCTTATCAAGATAAATGGCCCCGATAAAAGCCTCGAAGAGGTTGCCATGAATGTTCTCGCCAAAATGTTGTGATGATACTTTGCTTTCTACCCACTTAATAAGGTTAAGGTCTCGGCCCAGTTCATTAAGGTGTTCACGGCTTACAATTTTAGAGCGCATCTTAGTAAGATATCCCTCATCTCCGGCGGGAGCTTCTGTAAAAAGGTGTGCGGCAATTACAGAACCCAGCATGGCGTCGCCCAAAAACTCCAGCCTTTCATAATTTAGCGGGTTTCCGTGTTCATCGGTCTTGTTGCTTGAGCGGTGAGTAAACGCCCTGCGGTAATGTGCCAGGTTAACAGGATTGAAGCCAAGCAGCTTCTTCATTTCATTAAAAAAAATCCCGTCTTCCTCAGAAAGACGGGATGGTTTAAATATTTTTTTTATTATACCCATGCCGGCACAAGTAATTACATTTCAAGTTTTTTTACCAAAACGCAAGCGTTGTGGCCACCAAAACCAAATGTATTGCTCATTACTACCTTCATATCCCTTTTTTGTGCCTTGTTAAAGGTAAAGTTTAGCTTAGGGTCTATATTATCGTCATCAGTAAAATGATTAATGGTAGGCGGCACTATGCCATGTTTGATAGATAGTATGGATGCAATAGCCTCTATAGCCCCGGCAGCGCCTAAAAGGTGCCCCGTCATGCTCTTGGTAGAGTTAAGGTTAAGGTTATAGGCATGCTCGCCAAATACTTCTATAATGGCTTTACTCTCTGCAATGTCGCCAAGCGGGGTAGATGTACCGTGCATGTTTACACCATCTACATCTTCCGGCTTAAGGCCTGCATCACGAAGGCAGTTAATCATTACATTCCTTGCGCCAAGCCCTTCCGGGTGCGGCGCAGTTATGTGGTGTGCGTCGGCGCTCATTCCGCCCCCGCCTATCTCGCAGTATATAGTGGCTCCCCTTGCAACAGCGTGCTCATATTCTTCCAGTATAAGTGCGCCTGCACCTTCGCCCAGTACAAAGCCTTCACGGTCTTTATCCATAGGCCTGCTGGCTGTTTGCGGGTCGTCGTTTCTTGTAGAAAGGGCATGCATGGCATTAAAGCCACCCATACCGGCTATGGTTACGGCTGCTTCGCTACCGCCGGTTACCATTACATCTGCATGGCCCAGGCGTATATAGTTAAAAGCATCTATAAGTGCATTTGTAGATGATGCACAGGCCGAAACCGTAGTAAAGTTTGGCCCCCTGAAACCATATTTAATAGAGATATGGCCACCTGCTATATCGGCAATCATTTTTGGTATAAAGAAAGGATTGAATTTTGGCGTGCCGTTTCCGTTGGCAAAATTCATTACCTCTTCCTGAAAAGTTTCTAACCCCCCTATACCGGAACCCCATATTACACCTACCCTGTCTTTATCCAGCTTATCAAAATTAAAAGCGGCATCTTTAACGGCTTCATCTGTGGCAACAAGGGCATATTGGGCATAGCGGTCCATTTTCCTTGCCTCTTTTCTATCTATAAAATCTTCAGCATTGAAATTCTTTACTTCGCAGGCAAACTTTGTTTTGAAGTTAGTCGTATCAAAGTATGTAATAGGGGCTGCGCCGCTCTTACCGTTAATCAGGCCTTCCCAGTACTCCTGCACTGTGTTACCTATAGGGGTAAGCGCTCCCAGGCCTGTTACTACAACTCTTCTTAATGTCATAAAGATATTTTTATAGTTTCTGTTTATAGAACAATACCCATGCATTCTTTTCGTGTATGTTAAGAAACATGGGCATTGATAATATTTTCAAAGACTGTTTTTATATGTAAAAGCCGTCTGTTTGTTTAAAAGCGATTGCCAGAACCAATAAAACAATAACATCCATGCAACTAATTTGTTTACATGGATGCTATATATTTATTACTTTTTTGCTTCTTCTATGTAAGAAATAGCCTGACCAACAGTAGAGATATTCTCAGCCTGATCGTCCGGAATCTGAATATCAAATTCCTTCTCAAATTCCATGATAAGCTCAACAGTGTCCAGTGAATCTGCTCCTAAATCGTTTGTGAAGCTTGCCTCTGCAACCACTTCGTTTTCGTCAACACCTAATTTGTCTACGATAATCGCTTTTACTCTTGATGCAATGTCTGACATAATCTTTAATTTTAGAATTTAAATTGAATGGCAAAAATAAAAAACTTTATTTTAAAACCGCGTTTTCCCAAAAAAATGTGAGCACTAAAATAGAAAATTAATTTTATAAATACGCGAAAAGGGTGTTATTTTGCAGGATAAAATTTGTGGCAACGCCCTTATAAAACCACCTTTCTGAATGAAAAATATTATAGTTTTTGCCTCCGGCGGCGGCAGTAATGCCCAAAAGATAATGGAGTATGCCCGGCAGGAGAAAGCCTATAATGTAGCTGCTGTATTTGCCAATAACACCAATGCAGGCGTACTGCAAAAGGCATTAGAGCATAATGTGCCAACCGTAGTTTTTACAAGAGAAGACATGGAAAACGGCGACCTGTTGGCTAAGGTACAGCAGCACAGCCCAGACCTTATAGTGCTTGCCGGTTTTTTATGGAAATTTCCCGCAAATATTATTGAAGCCTACCCAAACAGGGTTATCAACATTCACCCTGCCCTGCTGCCTGCCTATGGCGGCAAAGGTATGTATGGCATGCATGTGCACCGTGCGGTGCATACCAACAAAGAGAAAGAAAGCGGCATAACCGTGCATTATGTTAATAACAATTATGATGAGGGCAACATAATACTACAGGAAAAAGTAGCGATTGAAGAGTGCCTTTCTCCCGAAGAAGTAGCAATAAAGGTACTGGAGCTGGAACACGAACATTTGCCAAAGGTTATAGAGAAACTATTACAATAAAAGCTGTAATTATGAACCAATATTACCTGTACCCTATACTATTTCTCCTGCTGATTTCCTGTGCGAAAAAAACAAAGGAAGAGAAGTTTTTTCCTGAAGATTCAGAGAGGCAGCCCACATTTTATTCTGAAAATATAACGCCGGATGAAGAAATTTGTGATACGAGCTTTACAGTTTTCTTTGAAAAGTTTAAAAAAGACAGTGTTTTCCAATACAGGCATATTCGTTTCCCTATCGATTTTGTTTACAGCGATGAAGATTTTCCTTTAGATAATATGTATTCTACAATTGAAAGGGAAGAATACACATTTAATGATTTTAATGACAGCATATTAATTTATCGCGGAAAAAAATACAGGTACGAATTCCTTATAAGTCAGTCAAAAGACAGCGCACACATCCATCATAGGGCACTGTATGAATACCATCCGCCTTTAAAACATTACATAAGCCTTGACTACCATTTTGCCTTTGATGAAGGATGTTGGTACCTGGTGCGCTTTGAAGATATGACCGATTAACATGTTCAATTGTTTATACATTTCACTCTTATATCATTCAATCTTAAACCATAAATAAAATGCCACACACCGTTCACCTTTATACTGATGGCGCTGCCAAAGGAAATCCCGGCCCGGGTGGCTATGGGGTTGTGTTGGAACAGGTGGGCACCGGTTACCACAAAGAATTTTATGAAGGCTTCAGGCTTACCACCAATAACCGCATGGAACTGCTTGCCGTAATTGTCGGGCTTGAAAAACTGAAAAACCCCGGCACCGAGGTACTGGTGGTAAGCGACAGTAAGTATGTGGTAGATGCCGTTAGTAAAGGCTGGGTTTTCGGGTGGGAGAAAAAAGGCTTTAAAGACAAAAAGAACCCCGACCTGTGGCAGCGTTTCCTTAAAATTTACCGCAGGCATAAGGTAGATTTTAAATGGGTTAAAGGCCACAACAACCATCCGCAGAATGAGCGTTGCGACCAACTTGCCGTATTTGCATCCTCACAGCCTAACCTTAACGTAGATGCATGGTATGAGCAGCAGGGCGACAAGCTACTGTAAAACCACTTTTAATACTCCGCAAACTAATTGTACCTTTGCTGTTTTATAACACACTATACTACAGCTATGCTTGAAGATAAAAACCAGCAACGCACCAGCCTTGCCAGCCTTGGCGAGTTCGGGCTTATAGAACACTTTACAAAAAACATTAAGCCAAAGCAGCCCTCTACCGCTAAAGGTATTGGCGATGATGCTGCCGTACTCGATTTTAAAGGTAAAAAAACAGTGGTTTCTACCGATATGCTGGTAGAAGGCGTGCATTTCGACCTTTCGTATATGCCCCTGAAGCACCTCGGCTATAAAGCCGTTGTGGTTAACATAAGCGACATCTGCGCCATGAATGCCACTCCTACACAAATAACTATATCTATTGCGGTATCTAACCGTTTTCCGCTTGAAGCTTTAGAGGAGTTGTATGAAGGGATGCGCCTTGCTGCACAGGTGTATGATGTGGATATCATAGGCGGTGATACTACTTCTTCCCAAAAAGGGATGATAATAAGCATAACAGCAATAGGCCAGGCAGATGAAGAGGAGATAACCTACCGCAACGGGGCAGGCAATACCGACCTGCTGGTAGTAACTGGCGACGTTGGTGCCGCTTACATGGGCCTGCAGGTACTGGAGCGTGAAAAAGAAGTTTTTAAAGTGAACCCGCAAAACCAGCCCGACCTTGATGCCTACACCTATCTTATAGAGAGGCAGCTTAAGCCGGAAGCGCGTAAGGATATAAAAGAGATACTTAAAGGACTTGAGATAAAGCCTACGGCAATGATAGATGTATCTGACGGGTTATCTTCTGAGATACTACACCTGTGCAAACAAAGTGGTGTGGGGTGTAACCTGTATGAAGAGAAAATTCCGGTTGACCCGCAGCTTATAAGCAGCTGTGAGGAGTTTAATATTGATATTACTACCGTAGCTATTAACGGCGGGGAAGATTATGAGCTGCTGTTTACTGTTAAGATTGAAGATTATGACAAACTGAAGCACAACCCTAACTTTACCGTTATAGGGCACATGACACAGGAAAGCGAAGGCATGCACCTTGTAACCCGTGCCAACACTAAAATACCTTTAAAGGCGAGAGGCTGGAATGCCATGCAGGAAGAAGAGTAAAAATATATGTTGATAATAAAAAATGCCGTGCTGTTGCACGGCATTTTTCTATTTATTGCGGATCTTTCATCTTAAAAGTTTCCATAAACTTAGTGGTATAGTTACCGGCAATATAATCCGGCTCATCCATAAGCTGGCGGTGAAAAGGTATAGTAGTTTTAATACCCTCTATAACAAACTCATCAAGCGCACGCCTCATTTTGCTTATAGCCTCTTCCCTCGTCTGTGCAGTGGTAATAAGCTTTGCAATCATAGAGTCGTAGTTTGGCGGTATGGTATAGCCGCTGTAAACATGCGTATCAAGCCTTACACCGTGACCTCCCGGCATGTGCAGGGTGGTAATTTTACCCGGAGAAGGGCGGAAATCATTATAGGGATCTTCCGCATTAATACGGCACTCTATAGAGTGTAGTTGCGGCAGGTAGTTTTTACCCGAAATAGGCACACCGGCAGCTACTAAAATCTGCTCGCGTATCAGGTCATAATCTATTACCTGCTCAGTAATAGGGTGCTCTACCTGAATACGGGTGTTCATCTCCATAAAGTAAAAGTTCCTGTGCTTGTCAACCAAAAACTCTACTGTACCTGCGCCTTCATATTGTATAAACTCGGCAGCTTTAACGGCGGCCTCGCCCATCTTTTCACGCAGCTCATCCGTCATGAAAGGAGAAGGTGTTTCTTCCGTAAGCTTCTGGTGGCGGCGCTGTACAGAACAGTCGCGCTCGCTAAGGTGGCATGCCTTACCAAAAGAGTCGCCTACAACCTGAATTTCGATGTGGCGTGGCTCCTCAATCAGTTTTTCCATATACATACCATCGTTACCAAACGAAGCCGCAGCTTCCTGCTTGGCACTCTCCCATGCTTTTTTAAGGTCTTCCTGTTTCCAAACGGCACGCATACCCTTACCACCACCACCGGCAGTAGCTTTAAGCATTACTGGGTAGCCAAACTCTTTGGCAAGCTTTTCGGCATGCTCATAAGAATCCAAAAGCCCGTCAGAACCCGGTACACAAGGTACACCGGCAGCCTTCATGGTAGCTTTGGCAGTAGCCTTGTCACCCATTTTCTCAATCATTTCAGGAGAGGCACCAATAAATTTGATACCGTGCTCGCCGCATATTTTAGAAAACTTGGCATTTTCCGAAAGGAAACCGTAACCCGGGTGTATGGCATCGGCATTGGTAATTTCTGCCGCTGCTATAATGTTGCTCATTTTCAGATAAGAAAGGTTGCTTGCAGGCGGGCCTATACATACGGCTTCATCTGCAAAGCGCACGTGCAGGCTCTCGGCATCGGCAGTAGAGTAAACCGCTACGGTTTTTATACCCATCTCCCTGCAGGTCCTTATTACACGCAGGGCTATTTCACCCCTGTTTGCTATCAGTACTTTTTTAAACATCGCTCTTAAATTTTAAATGATGAATTTTAAATTTTAAATCATTTTAAAGGCTTAAATAAGCATTCAAAATTTAACATTTAAAATAATTAGCTTAAGATGGGTCTACAAGGAATAAAGGCTGGTCAAACTCTACAGGAGAGGCATCATCTACCAGTACTTTAACTATTTTACCCGACACTTCAGATTCTATTTCGTTAAATAACTTCATAGCTTCTATAACACACACTACATCTCCTTTAGATATTGTGCTGCCCACCTCTACAAACGGAGCTTTGTCCGGAGAAGGTTTTCTGTATAATGTACCGATTATAGGCGACTTTATAGTTACATATTTAGAAGATTCATCGGCTGCAGGAGCCTGTGCAGGTGCTGCTGCCGGGGCAGTTGGCGCTGCAGGCTGTGGCGCTGCCGCCTGTGGCAATGCCTGGCTTACCGGAATATGCTGAACATAAGTAGCTTCGGGAGTACCGCTATCTGTAACTGTTTTTATGGTGATCTTAAAATCATCCATTTCTAACTTTACTTCTGTAGCACCGGACTTCGCTACAAACTTGATTAGGTTTTGAATTTCTCTGATATCCATAATTTCCGAATTTTGTTTAGTTTGTTTATTTTTTATCGTATGCCCATTTAAGGTAGATAGAACCCCATGTAAAGCCACCCCCAAAGGAAGCAAATATAAGGTTATCGCCCTTTTTAAACAGGTGTTCGAAGTCGTTAAGTAACAGTGGCAGTGTGGCAGAAGTAGTGTTGCCATACTTTTCTATATTTACCAGCACCTTACTTTCGTCAAGGTTCATGCGTGATGAAGTGGCATCTATAATCCTTTTGTTTGCCTGATGCGAAATAAGCCAGTTTACATCTGCAGCAGTAAGGTTGTTGCGCTGCATTATCTTTTCGCTTATATCGGCCATATTGCTAACAGCATACTTAAATACTGTTTTGCCATCCTGAAAAACATAATGCTGCTTGTTGTCAACCGTTTCATGAGAAGCCGGCAGTAAAGAGCCTCCTGCTTCTATTTTAAGGAACTCGCGGCCTATGCCATCACTCCTTAGTATCTCGTCCTGGTGTCCCAGGCCTTCTTCATTAGGCTCAAAAAGGGCGGCTCCTGCGCCATCGCCAAAAATAATACAGGTAGCCCTGTCGGTATAATCTATAATAGACGACATTTTATCTGCCCCTATTACTATTACTTTTTTATAGCGCCCACTTTGTATGTAAGCGGCAGCGGTACTCATACCATATAAAAAACTGGAGCATGCCGCCTGCAGGTCATAACCAAAAGCGTTAACTGCCCCTATCTGGCTGGCCACATATACGGCTGTTGCGGCAACAGGCATATCGGGTGTGGCAGTTGCCAGTATAACCATATCAATATCTTCAGGTTTAGTACCCGATTTTTCAAGCAGGTTCTGCGCTGCCTTAATGGCAAGGTAAGATGTTCCCTTATCTTTATCTTTTAAAATCCGCCTTTCCTTTATACCGGTACGAGAGGTTATCCACTCGTCGTTTGTGTCTACCATAGTTTCCAGCACCTGATTAGAAAGCACATAATCAGGCACGTATGCCCCAACGGCTGTAATTGCGGCTGTTATTTTACTCATAGGATAAATAGTTTCTGTTCAAGCCCTACAGGTTTGAAAAGTGGTGGAAATTACAAAAAAAATTATAAAAAGGGTTATATAAGGCAGCTTTAAATAAAGCAGACACCCCTTTAACAAAAAAACCCTCACTGTAGTGAGAGTTTTTCCTCAATTTTTTATACTGGTTATGCTACAGCTTCCGCCTTGTCTATAACTACCTGGCCCCTGTAGTACATTTTGCCTTCATGCCAGTAAGCCCTGTGGTAAAGGTGTGCCTCTCCTGTTACAGGACAAGTAGCTATCTGAGGTACAGATGCTTTGTAGTGGGTCCTTCTTTTATCTCTTCTCGTTTTCGACGTTTTTCTCTTAGGATGTGCCATTTTACTATATTATTTTATCCGTTTAAAAGTTTTTTTAATTCATCCCAACGGGGATCTGTATCATTATTTTTTTCTTCTTCCTCTTGTTTTGCCTTTGGGGCAAGCTCATTAAGCTTTTCTATAATCCCGGTATCAAGCGTACCGTCTTTAATTCCCGGATGCACACGTTTAGAAGGAACAGAAAGCACTATCATTTCATATACATACTGAGATATATCCACCTGGTATTCGCCATGGGGCAGTATCAGTATTTCATCATTTTCATCATTAAACTCCTCGCCAAACTTAACTACTATATCCATCTTCCCTTTTATTGGGAGGTCAAAATTTTCGTTGCTAAGGTCGCACGGAACATTAACGGTGCCCTTATGCTTAAAATGAAGCTCGAGCATGGTGCTTTGTTTCTCTAAAACCATGTTTACCTTGACGTTGACGTTGTTATACTCATCAAAATCAAAGGCATCAAAGAACGTTTTATTTATATCAAACTCAAACTGGTGCTTACCCTGTTTTAATCCGGAAAAAGGGATTAAAAATTCTTTAGTCACTTTCATTTCGCCAGTCTTTATATGTTATCAAACCTGTTTTTTAACCTAATCAGCCGAAACTCATTTCGTTACAACAGTTTTGAGCGTGCAAAGATAAAAAATTATTGCAATTACAAACCTGTTATCAACATTTTTTTGTTTACAACTGTTTTTCTTTAATCTTAAGCGGGTTACTGCTAATTTCGCTGTACTGCTGCCTGTTATGAAAAATATCCAGTGCAAGGTAAAGCGCCTCCTGAAAAGAAGTATTATCCGCCTCTCCTTTACCTGCAATTTCATAGGCAGTTCCGTGGTCAGGAGAAGTGCGTATGCCCGAAAGTCCTGCCGTATAATTTACACCTTTGCCAAAAGCCAGCGTTTTAAATGGTATAAGCCCCTGGTCGTGGTAGCCTGCTATAACCGCATCATACTTTTCATACTGCCCGCTGCCAAAAAAACTGTCGGCAGAAAATGGCCCGAAAACCAACACGCCTTCTTCAAACAGCCTGCCCAAAGCCGGCTTTATTATCTCATCGTCTTCCCTGCCAATAACGCCGTTATCGCCACTGTGCGGGTTAAAGCCCAGTACCGCTATTTTTGGCCTGTTAATGCAAAAATCCTGTGTAAGGGTTTTGTTAATGGTAAGTATCTTTTTACGGATAAGCTCTTCCGTAAGGTGAGAAGCTACTTCATTTACCGGGATATGGTCTGTAAGCAATCCTACCCTTAAATTATCCTGAACCATAAGCATAAGCGCATCGCCCTCAAGCTCCTGGTCGAGATAATCTGTATGGCCCGGGAATTTAAATTCTTCCGACTGTATGTTGTACTTGTTAATGGGCGCTGTAACCAGTACATCTATATGTTTGTCTTTTAATGCGGCAACTGCCGTGGTGAATGATAGTATGGCATATTTGCCAACAGCCTCATCATTTTTGCCAAACTCAATATTAACGCCTTCACGCCAAATGTTAAGCACATTAAGCTTTCCGGGCACAATCTGGTCCAGGCTTTCTATACCATGCAGGTTGCTGTTAATGTTAAGTGCTTTTTTTATGAATGAAAGTACCTTAACATTACCAAAAATTACAGGAGTGCAAAGCTCAAGCATCCGCGAGTCTTCAAATGTTTTCAGTATAACTTCGGCACCTATGCCATTTAGGTCGCCTATAGATATTCCTACTATTGCATTATCGTCTTTTCTTGTCATGATGCTGTTTAATTGCTACTTTTGAAGTTACAAATTTAATAAAAATAATCCGGCATGTTTACAGGAATAATAGAAACCTCTGGAACTATACAACAGATAGACCGCGAGGGCGGAAATGTACATTTTACATTAAGCTCTGCCATAACCCACGAACTAAAGATAGACCAGAGTGTGGCACACAATGGCGTTTGCCTTACCGTGGTTGCCATAAACAACAACAGCTACACCGTAACTGCAATACAGGAAACCTTAGATAAAACCAACCTGGGGCAATGGAAGGAAGGCGACACTGTAAACCTTGAGCGCGCCATGAAACTGGGCGACAGGCTGGACGGACATATTGTGCAGGGGCATGTTGACCAGACAGGCGTATGCAAAAGCGCAGAAGAAGCCAACGGAAGCTGGTATTTTACTTTTGAGTATGATACTAACGCCAATAATATTACTATAGAAAAAGGTTCTGTAACGGTTAACGGGGTTAGCCTGACAGTAGTAAACAGTAAAGATGGCGAGTTTAGCGTGGCTATTATACCTTATACCTATGAACACACCAACTTTAAACACATACAACCCGGCACCATAGTAAACCTTGAGTTTGATGTAGTGGGCAAATATGTGGCAAGGCTGCACAACCTGCGCAAATAATTTTGTTTACAGATATAAAAAAAGGCTGCCGGATGGCAGCCTTTTTGCGTATTGCGGGTTATCGTTTTAACGAGAAGTGCGACTTGAACTCGAACTGTCGTATATTAATATCCTCTTCCATCTCTGGTTCATTGGTGTCAGGGTCTATTTCAATCTGGCCGTTTTCATCTAAAACAGGTACCATAGTGATTACAACCTCTTCATAGGTTACACTGAACCAGTAATCGTCTGCCGGCAGAGGGCTGCCGTTAAAGGTTCCGTCCCATCCCCTGCTCTGCGAGCTGATCTGCTTGATGAGCTTGCCGTAGCGGTCGAAGATGTAGATGAGCGCATCGCCTTGTCCACTTAGCCCGTAGATGTTCCAGTAGTCGTGGTATCCGTCTCCGTTAGGGGTAAAATACCTTGGGTAGTCTATTACATTTACATCCGGTATTTCAAGAACAAATTGAGAACATGCGTTTTTATCCCTTACGCGCACCACATAAGGCTCGCTTCTTGGTATCACATTCGTAAATATGTTACTATCCTGCCAAGGGCCATCCCCAAGCTGATATTCATAATCTCCGAATCCGTCAACTGTAATAGTTATAGTCTGGTTGTCGCTGAAAGCATTGCTTACTGCAAAACCGGTTCCTATAACAGTTGCTGGTCCGCTTTGCTCAACAGTTACCGGTGTTATCGGGTCGCTGATGCAGCCGAAGGCGTTGATGGCTTCTACGGTATAATTACCTGCCTCTGTTACTACATAGGTTGGCTCTGTGGCGCCGGCTATCA
>NZ_JAMWYY010000006.1 GCF_024305175.1 Flavobacterium sp. | reverse complement strand
ATCTCTATAAAAATTAGATAATGTTATAAATAAAGTCTTATTTCTGATATAAAGTTATAATTTTATTAAGTTTTAAATTAATTATTTACTTTTTATGAAAAAATTTACTTTAATTGCTATGATGCTCTTTGTCGTCACTGCTGGTTTTGCGCAAGCTTCGCTGTATAGCTTCGCACAATCTTCAGGGACGTACAGCCCCATTACCGGGGGAACAGTCCTGGCTACGTGCACCAGTTGTACAGATAGCTACGACTCAAGTTCTTTTGTTATTACTTTACCAACGCCATTTACCTTTAACGGAACTCCTGTTTCGTCGGTAGTAATGCGTACAGATGGTTCTCTTGTGCTTGGTTCTACAACTACAAGTTCCAGCACAGGGCCAATTGCGGCTACAACAACTGCAACAGGTGTTGCTTCGGCTTTGGGTATGGACCTAAGGACCTCTACAATTACGGGTACCGTTTTTGAACTGCGTTGGGAAGATACCGGTTCAGAATATGTATTCCAGTGGCAAAACGCTGCGCGTTGGGCCCAGAATAATGCAGAGAAACTTAATTTCCAGATTCGTATCGTAAAAGCAACAGGGGTTATCTCTTTTGTTTATGGTGAAATGTCCGGCGTTGCCGACTCTACAACTTATCAGCCACAGGTTGGCTTAAGAGGTGCTTCTAATGCCGATTATAATAACAGGCGTGTAACAACCACCGTTCCTGACGATTCACCATCTTGGGAAGATACTGCTGCCGGAACAAGCAACAGTCATACTGTAAGGTTTACATCAGGCACACCTGCTGCTTTCCCTGCAAATGGCTTAATTTATACATATTCTCCGCCACCTCCGTGTACAGGTACTCCTGTAGCGGGTACTGTAAGCGGAAGCCTTTTAAGGTTTGTATGTAATGGTTCTACACCTGCTGCTATAGCAGTTACGGGCGTATCAGCAGCCGTACCGGGTATAAGCTACCAATGGGAGCAGTCTTTAAATGGTACAGACTGGACTAACGCTGTCGGTGGTACAGGTGCTACCACAACTTCATATACGCCTCCGGCATTTAATGGTACTGCAATACAATACAGGTTTAAAGTAACCTGCGCAGGCAGTTCAGAGTCGGCAGTTACAAGTGCTGTCTCTATAAATAATGAATCTTCATCAGTATCTCAGGCTACGGCACTTGCTGTAACTACTGATAGCGCTACACCAACATCATTTGGCGTAAGCTGGACAAACGGTACAGGTAATAGAAGGATTGTAGTGATAAGCGATGTTGCAATAACAGATCCTGTTAACCAGACAGGTGCAGCCGCTATTACGGCAAATAATGTTTATGCAGGTACAGGCCAGCAAATAGTTTATGATGGTACAGGCAGCAGCGCTACAATTTTAGGGCTTAACTGTAATACAAGTTATAATGTAAAAGTATTTGAATACAACCGTTGCGGTTCAGGTCCATACGACTTTTTCTTTAGCCCTGCATCAGGTACTAATGCTATAACATTTACTACTCCGTCTCCGGCTACTGCTGCGGCTTTACCGGTAACAAACAACTTTACCGGGTTTACCGGTGCTAACCTTCCTGCTGCTGTTGCAGGCTGGTATGAAGGTTCTATAGCTACTGCTGCAGGAACAACCCCGGGAACATCATATCCTGGTGGTAATGCTTCTAACTGGGTTAATTCATCTGTTTTAGGAGGTACTACTGCAAGGGTAAACTTATATGCTAACACAAGGAATGAGTGGATTATAAGCCCTAAAATTCAACTTACAGCCAACTCAAGGCTTAAGTTTAAAGCGGCTATTACAAACTGGAACTCTGCTGCTGCTGATGCAAGCGGAATGCAGGGTACAGATGATAAGGTGCGTGTAATGGTATCTACAGACGGATGTGGTGTAAACTGGACTCCTGTTTTTACATTTGATGCAGCAAATACAACTACACTTACTAACGTACTGACTGATTTTGAAGTGCTTTTAACAGCATATAACGGACAGACAATACAAATTGCTTTCCAGGGAATTGATGGGCCAACGGATGATACGTCAGACTATGATTTTCATATTGGTGACATAGTAGTTGAGGAGATTCCTGCATGTGATATACCTGTACTTGCAGAGTCAACTAATATTGACAAAGACAGTGTAACTATAAACTGGACGGCACCATCTACAGGTACGCCTACAGGATATGAGTATGTAGTTTCTGCTACAAATGCTACACCTGCCGGTGCAGGTACTGCTGTTACAGGTTTAACGGCTAACGTATCAGGCCTAAGTGCTTCTACTGATTATTATGTGTTTGTAAGAAGCGTTTGCGGTGCGGGCGTTTATAGCGACTGGACAGTTGCAGGCGAGTTTACAACACTTTGCGATTATCCGGAAATACTTACAACTACACCAGACGAAGTTTGCGGTATAGGTACCGGTTCTTTATCGGCTACTGCTGCAGGTGGTACTATTAAATGGTATGCTGCTGCCAATGGCGGCGCTGCACTTGCAACAGGTGCAAACTTTGTAACTCCTGAAATTTCTGAAACTACTACATATTATGTAGCTGCAGAAGGTGTAGGAACTTCTGTATCTGGCGGTCTTATTGCTCCTAATGCTTCATGGACAGGTTTTGCTACAGAAGACTGGGGTATAGTATTTAATGCCAATACAGATGTTACTGTAAATTCAGTAGATGTATACTCTACATCTGCAGGAACTTTAGATGTTATGGTTGTTAATGCTGCGGGCGAAGAACTTTTCTCTACAGGTAATGTTCCTGTAGCAGCAGGAGGCACTACAACACCTACAACTATTCCGCTTAACATTGCTGTTCTTCAGGGTAACGGTTACAAAATACTGGTTAAGAGTTATACAGGTGTAAGTCTTTTAAGAGGTTCTGTAAGTGGTTTCCCTTATGTTAACGATAACATAAGCGTTACGGCAAGCGAGTGGGGTGGTACTACAACAGGTACTTATTATTTCTTTTATAATATACAAACTACAGGTGTTTGCGCAGGTGCAAGAACCCCGGTTACTGTTACGGTTACTGATGCTCCCGAAATTGAAGTTACAGCAACTGAAGAAGCTATTTGTGTCGGAGAAAGCACACAAATTTCTGTAACAAGTGCCAACACAGATTATACTTATGTATGGACTCCGGGTGATTTAACAGGTGCTGCACAAACAGTAACTCCTGCTGAAACTACAACATATACTGTAACAGCTACAGATGCTGTTTCGGGATGTGTTGCACGTGAAGAAATAACTATTATTGTAAATATGCTTCCTTTTGCAGAGGCTGTACAGTCTGAAGTGGCTATATGTGAAGGTGGTATAGGTCAGCTAAGTGTTATTGGAGGCCCGGTAAGCGGAGATGCTGTTATGGGTACAGGTACTACAGCCCCAAGCACTACTTCATATCCTAACCCATTCAGCGCTTACTACGGTGGTGCTAAAACACAGATTTTGTTCAGGTCATCAGAACTTGAAGCACAAGGTCTTGTTGAGGGAACTGAAATCAGCTCTCTTTCTTTTGATTTCTTTGCCTCTGTAGCTAATACAGCAAATGACCTTACAATACGTATTGGTACAACTGACAGCAACCAGTTAACAGCTGGTTTTGATTCTACCGCAAACCTTGTTACAGTTTATAACGCAAACTTTACACCTGTTGCCGGTACTACTGGCCTTGTGCCGTTTAACTTTAGTACTCCTTTTATCTGGAACGGAGACAATATTATAGTTGAGGTAGTACACAACCAGGGTAACAACGGTAATGGTTCTGGTACAAGGACAAGGACAACAACTACTTCTTTTAACAGTGTTTATTATGGAGCTGTTGATGGTGTAACTCCTGCAGGTGCAGCAAGTATTGATTCACTTGATGAAGATGATTTTGATACCGATGGTACTTCAACATCAAGGCCAAATATTGTATTTAATCATGAACTTAATACAACTGTTGTATGGTCTCCTGCTGCCGGTTTATTTACTGATGCCGGAGCAACAACTCCTTACAACGGAGAAAATGTATCTACAGTTTATGTTATGACTGCTGCTGCTGCAACTTATACTGCAACAATTACAAGTGAGGCAGGTTGTACTTCAGCTGCTACTATAAACGTAACAATTACAGATACACCTGCACCAACTGTAGCGGATGATACACAAACACTTTGTGCCGGCGCTACTTTAGAAGATATCACCATAACAGGTACTGGTATACTATGGTATGCTGCTGCAACAGGTGGAGAATCTCTTGAAGATGATACAGAGCTTACAGATGCTACTGTATATTATGCAAGCCAAACGGCTGATGGTTGCGAAAGTAATGAAAGGACTGCAGTTACAGTTACAATTTCTACTGTTGCAACACCAGTAGTTGCTATAACACAACCAGGTTGCGGAGATACAACAGGCTCTGTAACGGTTACAGCTCCTGTAGGTGCTGAATATACTTACAGCATAAACGGTACCGACTACCAGGCATCAGCTACGTTTGATGGCCTTGCAGAAGGTATTCACACTGTTTATGTAATGAATGCTGATGGTTGTACATCTATACTTGATGTAACTATTGAGGCAGCTCCTGTAGTTCCTGTGGCCCCTGAGGTTACTGCAACACAACCAGGTTGCGGAGACACAACAGGTTCTGTAACAGTTACGGCTCCTGTAGGTGCTGAATATACTTATAGTGTAAATGGTGCTGACTTCCAGGCATCAGCAACATTTGATAACCTTGCAGTTGGTATATATACTGTTACTGTAATGAATACAAGCGGTTGTACATCTACACTTGAAGTAACTATAAATGCTGCTCCGGCAACACCTGCTACACCAGCGGTTGATGTAATACAGCCTACTTGTGCCGTTGCGGGTATAATTACAATTACAGCTCCTGTAGGTGCTGAATATACTTACAGCATTAACGCTACAGATTTCCAGGCTTCAACTGTATTTGCTGATGTTGCTCCGGGAACTTATACTATTACAGTTAAGAATGAAGCAGGTTGTACTGCTGTTTTAGCTGATGTTGTAGTTAATGATGCTCCGGTAGTAGCTGCCCCTGTGGCAGATGCTAACCAGTCATTCTGTAACGGTGCTACTGTAGAAGAACTTGAAGCTGATGGTGAGGACATTCTTTGGTATGCTGATGAAACAGGAGGTGAGCCTATTGCTGACGATATTGTATTGGTAGATGGTGCTACTTACTATGCATCTCAGACTATAGAGTGCGAGAGCGAGGGCAGGACAGCTGTAACTGTTATGGTTACTACGGTTGCTGCACCAACAGGTGAAGCTATACAGGTTATAACTGTAAATAACGCTGCTGACGCAACTCTTGAAGACTTAGTTGTTGATGCTGAAGAAGGTGCAGTTATTATGTGGTATGCTTCTGAAGAGGACGCTGCTAATAATGAAAATGCACTTGATATTACTACACAACTGGAAGATGGCGTAACATATTATGCCACACAAACTGTTGGCGATTGTACAAGTATTGAAACACTTGCAGTAACTGCAAATGTTGTGCTTGGTACTACAGGTTTCGATAAAGATACATTCTCTTATTATCCTAACCCTGTTAAAGATGTGCTTACTATTACATCTGGTTCAGAAATAACTTCTGTAACAGTATTTAATATGCTTGGTCAGCAGGTAATGGCTACACAGCCGGGTGTTGTTAATGCAACACTTAATATGTCTGTTCTTTCAGACGGAACTTACCTTGTAAATGTAACTGCAGGCAATAGTGTAAAAACTATTAAAGTGGTTAAAAAACAGTAAGTTTTTGTCTGTATAACAATCAAAAATGCTTTAAGCCGCAGGAATAATTCCTGCGGCTTTTTTATTTCGTAAGGGTTAGAATACAAATTTGAGACTGACTGAATTTACATCAACATTACAAAAATGTTAAATTTTTAACAATTAATTAAAACTACATCAAGTTTGACTTAATGAGGTGTTTTTTATTAATTTTTATAACATAAACGTTAATTTTAATTAAAAAATTATTTACAATCTATATAAATTATGTTAATTTATATTTAATGTGCATATTTTTTATAATTTTATTAGCAATTAATTATAACTATTATAATATGAAAAACACTACTATTTTACACTCGGGCGAAGGGAAGCGTTCGGGTAAATGGCGTTTGGGCTATTTAGTCCTTATTGCCTTAATGTCGGTAACGGCGGCCTTTGCGCAGACGGGAACCATAGCTATTGGTTCCGGTACTGCCACGGCATCAAGCCTTGTCCCTATTAATTCCTGTTACAATTTTAATTACAGCCAGCAAATCATTACCGCATCAGAATTTGCTGCCGGTGGTGGTGTTGCAGGCCCTGTAACAAAAGTAAGGTACTTTTACTCCACTGGTGGCACAACAATTGCCAACTGGAATAACTGGACAGTTTATATGGGGCATACCACAAAAACTTCTTTTACCAGTACTACTGATTGGGAACCTGTTGCAAACCTTACTCAGGTATATACAGGTACCATTACACCTGTAGCGGGTAACTGGTTTGAGATTACCTTTACAACACCGTTTAACTACAACGGTACCAGTAACCTTATAATAGCTGTAGATGAAAACACATCTAACTATTCATGTACTGCTAACTTTGGCTCTTATACAGGTGCAGCCAATACAGCGATTTACTTTTTTAGTGATGGTACAAATCCCAATCCGGCTTCGCCGCCTACAGGAACCCGTACCAGCACACTTGCAAGGCTGCAGCTTGTTGGTAACGTAGCCTCATGTCTTGCGCCGGGCGGGCTTGCTTCATCTTCAGTAGGCAGCTCAAACGCCACTCTTGGCTGGACTCCTGCTCCAAGTGCAGCAAACGGTTACGAATATTATGTTAGTACAAGCAACACAGCACCAACGGCCTCTACAACGCCATCAGGTTCTGTAGCTGCGGGTACGCTTACGGCTCCGCTAAGCGGCCTTATGTCTAATACTCCTTATTTTGCATGGGTTCGCAGCGTTTGCGGTGTGGGTGTTACCAGTTCATGGTCGGCATCAATTTCGTTTACTACGCTTTGTGATGCAACATCTATACCTTATACCCAAAATGTTGAGTCGGTTACCACACCAGCAATACCTTCGTGTGTAACATTGCAAAATGCAGGTACAGGTAATAACTGGACTACTGTTAATAACCCGGGTTACGGATTTACTAACAAAGCTTTCCAGTACACCTATAACTCATCTAACGCTGCAAATGCCTGGTTCTACACTCAGGGATTAAACCTTACAGGAGGCGTGTCTTACAGGGTTGCCTATAAATATGGTAACAACAGTACTTTCTATACAGAAAAGCTTAAGGTTGCTTATGGTACAAATGCAAATTCAGCATCTATGACCAACGTGCTTGCAGACCATCCTACAATTAATACTGCTAATGCAACTACAACTTTTGTAGATTTTACCCCTGCAACAACTGGTGTGTATTATATCGGTTTCCAGGCATATTCTATAGCAAACCAGTTTTATCTGTATGTTGACGATATATCTGTAACGCTTACACCAACCTGCGAACCGGTATCTGGTGTTGCGGCTACCACAACATCATTTACAACAGCAGGACTTGTTTGGAATGCTTCTGCAAGTACACCTGCAAATGGTTATCAGTATTACATAAGTACATCTAATACTGCACCTGTGAGCGGAACTACTCCAACAGGAAGTACCGCAGCAGGCGTATTAACAGCTAACCTAACAGGTTTAACTGCTGAGACTACCTATTATGCATGGGTAAGGGCAGTATGTTCTGTGTCAGATGCAAGTCCGTGGTCGAGCGTGGCATCATTCTTTACAGGATACTGTACGCCTGCGCCATCAAGTGTTGATGCCCAAGGTATAGTTAATGTTACTATGGGCTCTATAAACAACTCTACAGGAGCAGAGGCAGGAAACTATGCTAACTATTCGGCACAATCTACAGATGCTGCCCTTGGCTCTACAGTAAACTTTAGTATTACTTATGCTACAGGTTATACATATGGTACTAAGATATGGATAGACTGGAACAATGATACTGATTTTGATGATGCAGGCGAGCTTGTTTATACAGGTCTTTCTACTAATGCAAACCCAACAACTCTTACAGGTTCTTTTGTAGTTCCTGCAAATGCTGCTCTAATAGGAAGCCACAGGGTAAGGATTGGCGGTACAGATAATGATACAGGCGGTACACCATGCTATACAGGTTCATGGGGTAGTTATGAAGATTATACAATAAATGCATTTATGCCACCTGCACCGGCAATTACCGGGTTTACGCCATCAGCATACTGTGCTGTAGAGGGCGATATAACCATTACAGGAACAAGTCTTGGTAATGCAACACTTACCATAGGTGGTACTGCTGTTACAATCGGTACAAACTCTGATATAGAAATAGTAGCTACAGTTCCTGCGGGTGTTTCCGGCCAGGTTAGCGTTACTACTGTTAGCGGTACTGCTACAGGTACAGGTAACTTCTCTGTTACGGCTCCTGCCGACTTAACACTTAGCGGTACAGATACTACTATATGTATTGGAGACACTACAGGTGTGGTTACCATTACTGAAGGAACAGCTTCATTTGACATATTTGAATGGTCTCCTGCAGATGGTGTTTCGGGTAATGCTACAGATGGATATACCTTTACACCTTCAGAAACTACTACATATACGCTTACAGCATCACAATCAGCAGGAAGCTGTGTTATTGCTGCAGAATATGTGGTAAACGTTAATCCGGTTCCGGATCCTGTAACTGTTATGCCATCGGCTGTAAATGCATGCCAGGGCTCTACTGTAGAACTTACTGCGGAAGGCGGTGAAACTATTGTTCCTGTTGCATATTGTACTCCTACAGTTGGAAGTACCGGGGCATCTGGCGACTTTATCAATAACTTTACGTTTGCGAATGTTACCAATAACGCTTCAGGTGATACTGCATCAGATTATATTTACTATAGTGCTTTAACTGCTAACGTAGCAGGTGGGCAAACCTATAACATATCACTGCAATCAGGTACATTATACGGTCAACGTTTCCGTGTGTGGATAGATTATAACCAAGACGGTGTATTTAGTGCAAGTGAAAGCGTTTTTGATAATACTACAGCTGTAACCACTGCGGTTACGGGAACAGTAACAATACCGGCAACTGCACTTAACGGAACTACAAGAATGCGCGTAGGATGCAGATGGGGTGCAACCGGAATAACAGCTACCGAGGCTTGCGGACATAGCGGCTATGGTGAGTGGGAAGATTATAATGTGGTAATTACAGGTGCAACCAGCCCAGTAGAATACGTTTGGTCTCCTGTAGATGGTTTATATTCAGATGCTGCTGCTACAGTTCCTTACACTGGTGCTCCTGCAATCAGCGTATATGCTAAACCAATGGCTACAACAACCTATACTGCAACCGTTACTACAGATCTTGGCTGCCCTGCTTCAGATGCTGCCGTTATCAACGTTATTGTAACACCTGCACCAACAGGTAACACAGATGTATATTCGGACACAGCATTAACAGTTGCAGATCTTACCGCTACAGGAAGCAACATCCAGTGGTATGCTTCAGCTACAGGCGGTACAGCACTTACTTCAGGTACAGCGCTTACTTCAGGTACTTATTACGCATCTCAAACCGTTAATGGCTGCGAAAGCCAGGAAAGGCTTGCTGTTAACGTAACGATGCCGCAAATAGACTGGAACAACCTGCAATGGCCTCCGCAACTTAACATAGTTCAGGGCACAACAGGCGTGGTTTATGCACAGGCATGGGAGCCGGGAGTTACTCCGGGTGCAGGCCCTGGTATAGGCGTTAGCGCATGGGTAGGTATCAGTTCACAGAACACCAACCCGTCTACATGGACAACATGGGTACCTATGACATATAATACTCAGGTTGGTAATAATGACGAATTTATGGCAGCTATAGGCGGTAGCCTTGCACCGGGAACTTATTTCTATGCAACAAGGTTCCAGCTTATGGAAGGCCCTTATACGTATGGTGGTTACAGCGCCGGAGGCGGCAGCTTCTGGGATGGTAACCAGTTTGTAAGCGGTGTGCTTACAGTTAACTGTGGTACTGCTGCACCGGTGGCAAATGCTGCACAATCATTCTGTAATGCCGCTACAGTGGCAAACCTTGCTGCAACAGGCACAGGCATTCAGTGGTATGCAACAGCAACAGGCGGCAGCCCGCTTGCTCCAACAGCTGCACTTTCTAACGGAGGTACCTATTATGCTTCTCAGACTGTGGGTTGCGAAAGTCTTATAAGGACTGCGGTAACAGTTACTATTAACAACACGGCTGCACCAACAGGTGCAACAGCACAAACATTTGAAGACGGAGCTACAGTTGCCAGCCTTATGGCTACAGGCACTAATGTTATGTGGTACAGCAGCGCAACAGGCGGAACTATGCTTAGTGCCGGTACTGCGCTTGTAAGCGGCACTACTTACTATGCTTCTCAAACACTTAATGGTTGCGAAAGCCAGAACAGGCTTGCCGTTACTGTTACAGTAAATGATCCGGCTATGGATTGGGTTAACCTGCAATGGCCTGCTGCAATTACAATAAACCAGGGCGAAACAGCTATGGTATATGCACAGGGTTATGAAGCGGGAGTAACTCAGGGCACGGGCCCTGGTGTAGGTGTTACAGCCTGGATAGGTGTAAGCACTGAAGATACAGACCCATCTACATGGACAAACTGGATTCCTGCCACATTCAATGCTCAGTCAGGTAACAATGACGAGTTTATGGCATCTGTAGGCGCAGGTTTAGAGCCGGGTGTATATTACTATGCATCAAGGTTCCAGCTTGAAGACGGACCATTCTCTTATGGTGGTTTCAATATGCAGGGCGGTTCTTTCTGGAACGGTACCGAGTATGAAAGCGGTGTTCTTACAGTACTTTGTGCTACCCAGGCTCCTGTAGCGGCTGCAGAGCAGGTATTCTGCAACAGCGCAACAGTGGGTGAACTTATGGCACAAGGCCAGAACATTAACTGGTATATGGAAGCTGAAGGTGGTAATGCACTTGCTTCTGATGCCTCTCTTGTTAACGGCATGGTGTACTATGCTTCTCAGAACTCAGGTTGTGAAAGCGTAGAAAGGACAGCTGTTGCCGTAACGGTACAGGTTACTGAAGCTCCTGCAGTTCAGGATGCTAACCAGGTAGTTTGCAGCGGTTCTATGGTTTCTGACCTTGCGGTAGATGCTAATGAAGTGATGTGGTATGCATCTGAAACTGATGGTGAGCCGCTTGCGGCAGACGTTATGGTTGAAGATGGTATGACTTACTATGCTTCTCAGTGGGTTAACGGTTGCGAAAGTACAGGCCGTACTGCGGTAACTGTTCAGGTAACTGTAACACCTGCTCCTGAAGGTGCAGCACAGCAAAGTATTTCTGTAGCGCAGGGCGAAACTGCTGCTATAGAAGATATAGCTGTAACTGGTACAGATGTGGTTTGGTATGCAAGCGAAGAAGATGCTATAAATGGTACCAACCCAATGATGGCAGGCAGTGCAATAGAGGCAGGCAGTACTTACTATGCTGTACAAACTGTAAACGGCTGCAGCAGCGTTGGCGCACTTGCGGTAACAATTACAGAAATACTTGGCGGTGGTATATTTGACAGGGCAGCATTCAGCTACTATCCAAACCCTGTAAAAGATGTACTTACAATACAGTATTCTTCAGATATTACTGCAGTATCAGTGTTTAACATGCTTGGCCAGCAGGTAATGGCAATACAGCCAAATGCTGCCGATGTTAAAGTAGATATGTCAACCCTTTCGGATGGAACATACCTGCTTAATGTTACTGCTGGTGATGTAGTAAAAACAATAAAAGTAGTTAAGAAACAATAGTTGTAATTATTAGTTTTTAATTAGTTGAACCGATGGCAGTAGCCATCGGTTCTTTTTTTATAATAATACTGTAAAAACGTTATTTTTGTTAAAAATTACGTGGATGTTATTTTCCCTTATAATACCTGTATATAACAGGCCCGAAGAGATAGATGAGCTTCTTGCAAGCCTTTGCAGGCAAACTTATAAAGAGCAGTTTGAAGTGGTAATTATTGAAGATGGCTCTTCAGTAACCTGTACCGATGTGGTTAATGCCTATGAGGGTAAGCTTTTTATTTCCTATTATTTTAAAGCCAATTCGGGGCCTGGCGATTCCCGGAACTATGGCATGAAGAGGGCAAAGGGGAACTATTTTATTATACTTGACTCTGATTGCATTATCCCTGAAAATTATCTTACCAACACAGCACAAAAGCTTGCGGCTGATTATGCCGATTGCTTTGGCGGCCCTGATGCTGCGCTGGATTCGTTTACCGATATACAAAAAGCTATTAATTTTACCATGACCTCTTTTGTGACCACGGGCGGTATTAGAGGGGCTTCAGAGAAAATAGAGAAATTTCAGCCGAGAAGTTTTAATATGGGGCTTTCCAGAGAGGCTTTCGAGGCTTCGGGCGGATTTGGGGACATACATCCGGGCGAAGACCCCGACCTTTCTTTACGCCTCTGGAAAATGGGATATAAAACCCTTTTATATCCCGATTGCTATGTGTACCACAAGCGCAGGATTGACTGGCAAAAATTTTATAAGCAGGTAAATAAATTCGGTAAGGCACGCCCTATACTCGACCTTTGGCACCCCGAACACAAAAAGATAACCTATGTTTTTCCTGCACTTTTTGTGATTGGTTTCGTATTTTCTCTTATAGCATTGTTAATTAATGTACATCTGCTTTTTTATCTTTATATTTTGTATCTGTTTTTTATAGTAGTTATATCAACAGTGCAAAATAAAAGTCTCACAATCGGTTTATATTCATTGGTAGCGGTATGCATACAGTTTTATGGCTATGGTATTGGCTACATGAAGTCTTTTATAAAAGTGCATCTTATGGGCATCAATCCTCAAAGAGCTTTTCCTGAGCTATTTTTTAAGAAATGACAAAGATTATTGGCCTTACCGGCGGCATTGGAAGTGGCAAAAGTACCATAGCGGCTTATTTTGCCTCTAAAGGTGTGCCTGTTTATATAGCTGACGACCAGGCGAAGAAGATATTGTATGCATCTGAAGCTTCGGCACAAGTTAAAGAAGTTTTTGGCGAAATTGTATTTACAGATGGGCAGCCGGACAGGAAAAAACTCTCTGAAGTAGTTTTTAATAATCCCGAAAAACTTAAACAGCTTAATGCTATTATACATCCTAAAGTAAGCCGTCATTTCGAGGAATGGGTTAAGCAGCACAACGCTGCTAAATTTGTAATAAAGGAAGCTGCCATTTTATTTGAAAGCGGTAGTTATAAAAATTGCGATGCTGTAATACTGGTTACAGCGCCAAAAGAAGTACGCATAAAAAGAGTTATGAATCGTGATAATGTAAGCCGCGAAAATGTACTGGCACGTATGGCTAACCAATGGGAAGATGAAAAAAAAGAAGCACTCAGCAACTATATAATTACTAACGAAAGCCTTGAAATTGCTAAGGAACAGGCTGATAACATCATCAGTGCCATCAATTCAGAAATAACTGATTGATGCTGTTAATGTTTGGTTAATCTTATAAGGTAATGAGTGTTAAAATGTTAATTTTGTGATGATGAATAAGACGCGGTTTCGCTTACTGGTATTTTTTATGAGCCTATCCCTGATAGGCATTATTCTTGTACAGCTTTACTGGGTTAATTCATCTTTAAAAAATAATGATGAGCAGTTCAGGTTTCACATCCAGCAGGTTTTAGGCAAAGTTGCCTCTAAGCTGCAGGCTAATGACAGGCATGAGTTTTATGCGCTTTATACCCATTTTAGGGACAGTGCAGGCAGGAACCCCCAGCGCGAAGAAATGCTTACATATTATAACAGGTCTAAACCTAAAAATACTGGTAAAAAAGTTATCTATTCTGATAGCATGAGCCAGAGGGATTATAATTTGTTCTTTGATAACCAGGAAGCTGGTGAATATCTTACAGATTCGTTACCGGTTAATGCTGATAAGCGCCAACAGCGCAATCAAAAACCGCGCAATGGCAAGCAGGGTGATATGGAGGTGTGGCAACAGTACCAGCTTGATATGTACCTAAGGGATTTCAGGGAGCAAAACCCGCTGGAAAAAAGAGTTACTAAAGACTGGCTGCGTGAAACTTTAAAAACAGAGCTAAGCCAAAATGGTGTAGACACTCATTTTGAATATGGTATCTATAAAAATGGCCTTGCTACAAAAATACGATCTGAAGGGCTGCAATGGGACGACGAGACGTCTTATGAGCATAATATATACTCTGAGCGTGATGGCAACCCCGGTTACAGGCTTGTGGTGGCTTTTCCTGAAAAGCAGTCGTTTATACTTTCGTCTATTTTCGGGATAACCTCTTTGTCGCTGATATTTACGCTTATAATTATCATAGCCTACCTTAGCGCAATAAACCAGCTGATAAAACAGAAGCAGATATCTGAAATAAAAACGGATTTTATCAATAACATGACGCATGAGTTTAAAACGCCTATTGCAACTATAAACCTTGCGCTTGATGCCATCCGTAACCCGAAGATACTTAACGATGCTGAAAAGGTGCAGCGCTACCTGCAAATGATAAGAGATGAGAACAAAAGGATGCACTCTCAGGTAGAAAACGTACTGCAAATAAGTAAGCTTGATAAGAAAGAGCTTGATATAACTAAAGAGCAGGCCGATGTGCATGAAGTTATAGAAGATGCAATAGAACACGTTCATTTGATTATTGAAGCTCGCCACGGAACCCTTACAAGGCATTTTGAAGCTAAAAGGACTACGGCTTTGTTAAATGATGTGCATTTTACAAACGTTTTAGTTAATATTTTAGATAATGCCATAAAATATTCTCCCGATGAACCCGTTATAGATATTTATACTGAAAATGTAAAGGATTTCATCTTAATTAAAATTGAGGATAAAGGTCTGGGAATGAGTAAAAATACGGTAAAACGTATTTTTGAAAAGTTTTATCGCGAGCATACCGGCGATATACATAATGTAAAAGGGCACGGCCTGGGGCTTGCTTATGTAAAAAGGATAATAGACGATCATAACTGTAATATATACGTAGAAAGTGAAAAAGGGAAGGGGAGTACCTTTATAATAAAAATGCCTCTAATAAATTAAAAATATGGAAGAAGTAAACAAAAAGATTCTTTTGGTTGAAGACGATCCTAATTTTGGAGCGGTGCTGAAAGACTATCTGTTAATTAATGATTTTGATGTGACACTGGCAAAAAACGGGATGGAAGGTTTTGAGAAGTTTAAAAAAGATAACTTCGACCTTTGCATACTGGATGTTATGATGCCTTATAAAGACGGTTATACCCTTGCCCGCGAAATAAGGGAAAAAAACAAAGAGGTGCCTATTATTTTCCTTACGGCAAAATCTATGAAAGAAGATGTGCTTAAAGGGTATAAAGTAGGTGCTGATGATTACCTTAACAAGCCTTTTGACTCTGAAGTGCTTTTAATGAAAATTAAAGCTATCATCCAGAGAAAAGCTTCTGAAACCAAAACGGATAATACCAAGTTTGAGTTCCAGATTGGTAAATTCCATCTTAACAGCAAGCTGCGTTTCCTTACATTTGAGAATGATGAGCCTATAAAGCTTTCGCCAAAAGAAAATGAGCTGCTTAAAATGCTGGCACTTCATGAAAATGATTTGATGCCAAGGGAACTTGCCCTTACTAAGATATGGAGGGACGACAACTACTTTACATCAAGGAGTATGGACGTTTATATCGCCAAGCTGAGGAAATACCTTAAGCCGGATGAGGATGTAGAAATACTTAACATTCACGGTGAAGGTTTCCGCCTTGTGGTGAAGAATAAGGTTTCTGAAGAACAGAAATAATTCTATTATGTTATAGCCACATTGTATTTGCTGTAAAGCATAGTGCAATGTGGTTTTTTATTTCCAATTCAGCTCGAGCGCAAAGCATGGTTTTTCGTGTTTTTGGATGGTAAAATACTGTTGCTTACCGGCTTCTCCACTAAAAATTTTTACTTCGTCATTATATTTAAGCTCACGTAAAAAGTTCATGTCAAAACTTTTTAGCTGTTGCCTTAGCAGGGGCTTATAATCAAGCGTATCAAAGCACCATTCCAGGTATTTTACATTATTGGCATGAAAAACAATATCAAGGTCAGATAATACCACCCTGCGTTCTGCCACAATATTACTCTCCCGGTTAAGCTCTACTTTAGCAAACGCTTCCTCTGTAGGTAACCTGTCAGGATATTTTTCAAAATGGTCGTGTGGCAGCACCAGTGCTTCCGATTTTCTCAAACTTGTATTAAAAACAGCCCAGTAGGTAAGTGAGCCTACAATTTTTTTACCATTAAGCCACATCTCTAATGCCCTTACAGAGCGTGAGCCCTGTAAATCTACAATCCAGGTGGTAACGGTGACTTTATCGCGCCATTTGGGCAGCTCGTCAATTTCGACACGCATACGGCTCAGTACCCATGCCTGGTTTTGCTGCTGCATATCGGTAAAGCTCATGCCTCCCATTTCTGCATGAGAGCCTGCTGTAAGCTGTAATAAATTACAAAGCTCCGTCTGTTTAAGGTAGCCGTTGGGGTGGCATTGCAAAAAGTTTATTTCCCATTCCTGGCTGTAAACAGATGTAAAATTATCAGCTATCGGCATGTATCGTTTCGTTTATGTGTTGTATAATTGTTTCGGCAGGTGTTGTAAAGTTGAACCATGTTATGGCATAATTGCGCCTGAACCATGTCATTTGCCTTTTAGCAAAGCGGCGTGTGTTCTTTTTTATTTCTTCTACAGCGGTTTCTAAAGTATAGTCTCCGTTAAAATAGGCAAAAAGTTCTCTGTAGCCTACCGTTTGCAACGCGTTATACTCTTTATATTCATAAAGTGCTTTCGCTTCTTCCAGAAGGCCGCAATCCATCATGATATCTACCCGCCTGTTAATGCGCTCATACATCAGATCCCTGTCAGCATCAAGCCCGACAAGTACCGGTGTAAAATTGCGGCTGTTTTTTTTAATATTGAGGAAAGAAGAGTAAGGTTTACCCGTACCAATGCATACTTCAAGCGCACGCATCATCCGCTGCGGATTTTCTTTGGCTACACGTTCATAATGCTCCGGGTCATGCTTTTCAAGCTCCTGCTGTAGCCATGTTATGCCGTGCCGGTTATAATTTTCAATAATATATTCCCTTACCGATGCATCTATGTCAGGAAAATCATCAAAGCCTTTAAGCACCGCATCTATATATAAACCGGAACCGCCTACCATAACTACCACATCATGCTCTTTATACAAATCATCAAGCAGTGCTATGGTATCGCGCTCAAAATCGCCAACCGTATAAGTATCTTTTATACTAATGTTCTGAATAAAATAATGCTTTGCGGCAGCCAGTTCATCTTCAGATGGTACGGCTGTACCAATAGCCATTTCATTAAAGAACTGCCTGCTGTCGGCAGATATAATAGGGCATTTATAATGTTGGGCAAGCTGAATGGAGAGTGCTGTCTTGCCAATTGCTGTCGGGCCGACTATGGAAATTAAATACTTATTTTGTTTATGATGTGTCATTTTTATTTTTGAAGGTGCGCACCGCAATTGTAACAATATTCAGCATCATCCCTGTGGCGGTTAGCATTGCAAACCCGGCAAACCTGTGTGTTTTGCTGTACATTGCCTTCCTGCATAAATTGTGCTGTTACAAGGCCCGTGGGTACCGCAATAATGCCGTAACCCATTATCATAATGAGCGAGGAAAGAAACTGCCCCAAAGGTGTTATAGGGGTAATATCGCCAAAGCCAACTGTTGTTAATGTCACTATTGTCCAGTAAATGCTTATCGGGATATTCTTAAAACCACTTTCAGGGCCCTCAATAATATACATCATTGTACCCATAATGATACAAATGACAACAACACCAAAAAGGAATACAGCAATTTTTACACGGCTTTTTTTAAGTGCTGTAAGCAACTGATCTGAAGCGCCAACAAAGCGCCCCAGCTTTAGTATCCTGAATACGCGCAGCAGCCGTAATGCCCTTATTGAAATAAGAAAACTGAGCCCCGGGAAAAGCACATCGATATACTTGGGTATCATGGCAAGGAAATCTATAATGCCATAAAAGCTGAAAATATAACTTGCAGGCTTTCGTACCGATATAATACGTGCAATATATTCTAATGTAAAAAAAGCAGTAATAACCCACTCGATAATATCAAGCTCTCTGCCATATATAATTTTAATGCCTGCAACACTTTCAAGCATTACAGCCACAATGCTTATTAGTATAAGTATCAGCAGTACAACATCAAAAAGCTTCCCTGCGGGCGTGTCGGCTTCATAAATAATTACATGCAGTTTGTGCCGAAAGTTTTTGGGCATAATAACAGGCAGTTAGTTTATAGTACCAAAGATACTAAATATGGGTTAGAGCCTTATTATTTTAAGCGCCCTCTTTTTCCGGATGTAGCTCTGTATTATATTTTTTACATCGCGGTTGTGCTCCATGGGTATCAGTATATTCTTCAGTATTTCAGGTTTATTTACCTGATAATTAAGATTGAAGAAAGCATAACCTTTATACACGCCATTTTCTATAAGCACCGCGCTGCGCTCTTCTATTGTACGGCCTTTATCAATAATAATCATACTTTGGTGATTAAAGCTGTTGTTATTGATAAACTCTGTAACGCGGTTATTATAATCTTCGGCAGGTTCCTTTTGTATGCAGGCACCATTGCAATTACCCAAGGTGTAAGGAAAGCAGCTCTTTTTAGCATCAGGGTCAAGCCCTGTGAGTTTCTGGCAGAGTTTATACTTTTCGGTAATTTTAAAAAGCGCGCTTTTAGCTTCTGTCATTCCGGGGAAAGAAAGTATTTCTTTTTTCCTTCCGTCAGATTTACCGATATTTAGTGTTATATATCCGTTCTCATCTTTCTTTGCATACAGCGCAAACTGATGAACAGTATTTTTTTGAACGCGGTTATAAACGGGCCTGTTAATCTTTACTTCCTGGCACTCCTTTAACAGTGCAATAAGCTCGCTGCCTGTTTCTTCATAATTAACGGTATAGGCATCACGCTGAAGCCTCTTTGCTTTGCGCGAAGTACCTGTAAAATGCTGGTTAAGCCTTTTTTTGATGTTGCTGCTTCTGCCGAGATATACCAGGTCGCCATTTTCTTTGTAAATATAGTAAAGCCCCAGCACCGGAGGTATGCCTTCAAGAAGGTCGAACAGCTTACTGGCAAGCGGCTTTGGGTTAGCCGATTTTACCAGGCTTTTCATAATTTGTTTTTCTACATCCTTTGCAAGCAGCAGCTTAAAAAGCTGTACTGTGGCAAGCGCATCGCCGGTGGCGCGGTGCCTGTCGCTAACAGGGATACCCAACGCGCGGGCAAGCTTGCCCAGGCTGTGCGATTTTTGTTCGGGCAGCAGTTTTTGAGAAAGCTCAACCGTGCATAACGATTCGCGCTCATAATTGTAACCAAGCCTCTCGAACTCAGTGCGCAGCACGCGGTAGTCAAACTGGGCGTTGTGGGCTACAATAATGCAGCCGTCGGTAATTTCTATAATACGTTTCGCAATTTCATAAAACTTGGGCGCACTGCGCAGCATGGCATTATTTATGCCCGTAAGTTTTATAACAAATGGCTGTATAGGCTTTTCCGGATTTATAAGGCTTATAAACTGGTCGGTCACTTCATGCCCGTTATAGCGGTATATGGCTATCTCGGTAATCCCTTCTTCGTTAAATTGTCCGCCTGTGGTTTCTATATCAAGTATTGCGTACATTCAGTATCTGGTTTCCTTAAAACAGGAAAAATATATTTGTAAGAATTATTTTAATGTCTTGACAGACACCTAATCTACAAAATTACAAATATCTTACCACATTTTACCGTGAGCTATGCGCTAATAATTGCGGCTGCCAAATATACTGCTGCCAATGCGCACCATAGTACTGCCGCAATTAATAGCTATGCGGTAATCGCCGCTCATGCCCATAGATAAAGTTGAGGGTTGACAGTTAACAGTTGACTGCTTTTGCTGTAGCCTGTCAAAAATAGTTTTGAGGTGTGTAAATTCTTTTTTTATCTGAGCCTCATTGTCGGTAAATGTAGCCATGCCCATAAGCCCCGTAACTTTTATGTTTTGCATTTGGCTGAATTCTTCTGAAGAAAGCAAATCGCTAAGCTCCTGCTCATCCATCCCGAATTTTGTTTCCTCCTCGGCTATGTGCATTTGCAGCAGGCAGTTAATTACCCTGTCATTTTTTTTAGCCTGCTTGTTAATTTCCTTCAGCAGCTTCAGGCTGTCAACACCGTGGATGAGGCTTACATAAGGCGCCATGTACTTAACCTTATTGGTTTGCACGTGGCCTATCATGTGCCATTCAATATCTTTTGGCATTGCTTCCCACTTCTCGGTCATTTCCTGAATTTTGTTCTCACCAAATATACGCTGCCCTGCATTGTAGGCTTCCATCAGGTCTTCAACAGGTTTGGTCTTGCTAACCGCTACCAAAGTAACATGCGTTGGGAGAGAGGATTTTATTTTTAGAAGGTTATCGGAAATTGACATCATTCACATTTTTTAGTTACAGTTTCTAATTTCTGACTTCTGCATTCAAATTATCAGAGTTCATAAATTACTAATCCAATCCGGAACTTAGGCTCAATATAGGTGCTCTTTGGAGGCATAATCTCGTTGTTATCAGCCAGTGCTTTTACTTCTTCTATAGTAGGGGGGAAGAGCATAAAGCCTACCTGGAAGCCGTTTTCGTCCACCATTTTTTTAATGTTGGTTATGGGCCTGCTGCCGGGTATGTACTCTATACGCTCGTCATTTCGCAGGTCACTAATCGCTAAAAGCGGATGTAGCACCTTGTCATATAGTATGCGTGCGTCCAGCGCATCATAAACCGATGCGTAGTTGGTGTCTTTAACATGCAGGGCATAAAACTCCCCGTCAAGATACATACCGAAGCTGTATTTCCTGTCGGGTTTCCACAATTCCTGCCCACGGTTCTCTATAATAAAATCTTTTTGCAGGGCATTTAAAAAATCGGTTTTGCTTAAGCCGTTCAGATCGTGTATAATCCGATTGTACTCGTATATCTTCAGGTCGTTTTCGGCAATCAGGAAACTCATAAAATAGTTGAGGTTCTCATTACCGGTACCCTTATCCTGCTCATACAGGCTATTGGCAGAAGCCGACCTGTGGTGCCCGTCTGCAATATACAGGCTGTCCATCTGTGCAAACTGCCCCCGTATCCAGTTTATTACCTTTGTATCTGTTACGCGCCAAAGAGTATGCTTATCCCTGTTAGTGGTAGAGAACAGGTAAAGCGGGCGTTCTTTTTTATAATTGGTAATCCACTCCTGCAATTCATTGTTTTGCGGATAGGTTATCAGTACCGGCTCTGTATTAAAGCCTGTTTCATGCAGGTAATCTTTAAAGAACTCAACCCGGTAAGACAGTGTGTCTTCGTGTTTTTTAATTACATTATTCCTGTAATCTTCTAAAGAAGCTCCTGCTATTATACCGGTATAGGTATTTTGCTTACTTTGAATTTCGTAGAGGTAAAAAACAGGCTCCGGCTCCTGTATAAAAATCTGCTGCTCTTTAAATTCCTCATACTTAAGGTTAACACCTTTAAAGCGGGTATCAGTCGAAATTTTTTGCAGGTTGGTATATGCCGGGTGCAGCACATGCAGAAAAGAAAAAGGATTATAATCCAGTTGCGAGGCAAGCTCTGCAGTGGTATAATCGTCATACGAGCGTGATGTTACCAGACTTACTTTATCTCGTGCGGGCCTTACCGCTTTAAAAGGGATGATATTTGCCATATAAAGCCCCCTTACCCCGAATGGGGCAGGGGATTTAAATTTTTATAAGATTATTTTGTAAACATAGCAGAGATTTTCTCAGCCTTTTTACTTTCTGAATAGTCGTAGAAACCTTCACCCGACTTAACGCCAAGCTTGCCTGCCATTACCATGTTTACCAATAGCGGGCACGGCGCATATTTAGGGTTCTTAAAGCCATCATACATTACATTAAGTATAGAAAGGCATACGTCAAGCCCTATAAAATCGGCCAGTTGCAGCGGACCCATCGGGTGTGCCATACCCAGTTTCATTACAGTATCTATTTCATAAACGCCTGCCACACCGTTATACAGGGTTTCTATGGCTTCGTTTATCATCGGCATTAATATGCGGTTAGCTACAAAGCCCGGGTAGTCGTTAACCTCTACAGGTACTTTGCCCAGCTTTTCGCTTAGCTCCATAATGGCTTTTGTAGCCTCGTCAGATGTATTATAGCCCCTTATTATCTCTACCAGCTTCATGATAGGCACCGGGTTCATAAAGTGCATACCGATAACCTTATCCTGCCTTGTAGTTACGGCAGCTATCTGTGTAATAGATATTGATGAGGTATTAGTGGCAAGTATGGTTTTTTCGTCGCAAAATGAATTAAGGTCCTTAAATATTTTAAGCTTTAGGTCCACATTTTCAGTAGCGGCTTCCACTACAAGGTCGGCATTAACCACACCATCCTTAACATCGGTATAGGTAATTATGTTACCAATTGTTTTATGCTTGTCATCTTCGGTTATGGTGCCTTTGCCCACCATACGGTCAAGGTTGGCGGCTATGGTATTCATACCTTTTTCAAGCGCTTTGTCAGAAATATCAATAAGCCTTACGTTGAATCCGCTTTGTGCAAAAACGTGGGCAATACCGTTACCCATTGTTCCTGCACCTATAACTGCAATGTTTTTCATTTTATGTATATCGTTTGTTTCTTGTTTGTGTCGTTTACTTTTTAAAGCAGTCTATCACCCGGTATGCTACCCTTAGTGCTTCTGTGCCGTCTTGCAGGGTAACAACAGGGTCTGTGTTATTGTTTATGGCGTCGGCAAATGTTTCAAGCTCATCCAGTATGGCATTGTTGGCCTGCACTTCAGGATTTTCAAAATAGATCTGTTTTTTTATGCCTTCTGCATTTTGCAGTATCATATCAAAATCGCCGGGTGTTTCCGGTGCATCTTTCATTTTAACTACTTCACACACCTTGTCAAGGAAATCTACCGATATGTAGGCATCTTTCTGGAAGAAGCGCGACTTACGCATGTTTTTAAGCGAAATGCGGCTTGATGTAAGATTAGCCACGCACCCGTTCTCAAATTCGATACGGGCGTTGGCAATATCAGGAGTATCGCTTATTACAGAGACCCCGCTGGCATGTATATTTTTTACTTTGCTTTTTACCACGCTTAGTATTACATCTATATCATGTATCATTAAATCGAGTACCACCGGCACATCCGTACCGCGCGGGTTAAATTCAGCAAGGCGGTGCGTTTCTATAAACATGGGGTTTTGTATCATGTTCTTGGTGGCAATAAAAGCGGGGTTAAAACGCTCTACATGCCCAACCTGGCCTTTAACGTTGTGCTGCTTTGCAAGGGTTATAATCTCTTCGGCTTCTTCAACTGTGTTGCTTATCGGCTTTTCAAGAAAAACATGCTTTCCTGCCGTGATGGCTTCCTTAGCACAATCGTAATGCGAAAGGGTAGGGGTAACAATATCTACTACATCTACAGCCTCTATAAGCGCTGTTACCGAGTCGAACTTGCGGTAGCCATATTCTGCTGCCACTTTATCTGCATTGTTGCTGTCAGGGTCATAAAAACCCACCAGTTCATATTTTGGCGACTGATTGAGCAAACGCAGGTGAATTTTTCCTAAATGTCCTGCACCCAATACTCCGATTTTTAACATACTGAAATTATTTTTAACAAAAATAAGATTATTTGCCCTGAAAAAGCAAAAACCTGCATAAAAATGGTGATGCGGCTGCATTGTTTCAAATATGGCAAAAGCATTTGCACCGGGTTTGCATTTTTGCTTAATTCTTCCTTATTTTTAGCCCTGAAAACTTCCCGCATTGAAAGACACAGCAAAACACCAGGGGCTACGCAATCAGTTGGTAAGCCTTTTAGAACAAAAAGGTATTAAAGACAGGAATGTCCTCGAGGCAATCCGCAAAATACCCAGGCATTTATTCCTGGAGTCGGGCTTTGAAGAGTATGCCTACCAGGACAAGCCTTTTCCTATTGGTGCGGGGCAAACCATATCACAGCCTTATACAGTTGCATTTCAGTCAGAGCTTTTACAGGTTAAAAAAGAAGATAAAGTACTGGAAATTGGTACAGGCTCCGGCTACCAGACGGCTGTTCTTTTCAATATGGGAGCCAAGGTGTACAGCATAGAGCGCCAGAACGAGCTTTTTAAAACCACATCGTTACTATTACCCAAGCTGGGCATAAGGCCCAAGCACCTGAGTTTTGGCGATGGCTATAAGGGCCTCCCCAATTTTGCCCCGTTTGATAGTATAATAGTTACGGCAGGTGCGCCGTTTATACCTAAACCGCTAATGGCACAGCTAAAAATTGGCGGCAGGCTGGTTATACCTGTTGGCGAGAGTGTACAGGTTATGACATTGCTGATACGCAAAACAGAAACACAGTTTGAAAAGCATGAATTTGGAGATTTCAGGTTTGTGCCGTTGCTTGAAAATAAGAACTAGTTAATCAATTATTTATACCATCCTTTAATTTACCATGAAAAAACTTTTATTGTTGCTACTGCTGTTCTCGGCATTTGTATATGCACAGGACAGTAACAAGGTTTGGGACCTTTTACTGAAAAATGACAGGGCCGGTGCACGGGCAATGTTTGACAAAACCCTGAAAAAGAAAATGGACACCGATATGGAGCTCCTGGTGCTTGATGCACTGATAGACCAGCAAATGGGCAAGCTCTATTTTGATGAAACCTTTTTAAAAAAGATGGCCGCGCTTAAAGACAGCGAGCACTACCTGTACCCGGTTTGGTACCAACAATTTTCGGTAGGTAACCCTAATACCGAAGGCTATGATGAGCTTACATATAACAAAATTGACTACGTGGCAGGTGTAGATAAGTTTAAAGACATGCCCCATGTTATATATACAAAAGCCATTTTTGACAGGCACAGGTTAAATTTTGATGCTTATAATGCGGGCATCAAAAAACTTGATGTTATAAATACTTGGCAGTTTTGCGGTGTTTTTGAAAACATGAACAACAGCGGGCTTGACACTGAATATGAGCCTGAATTTTATGCAAAGAATGATAAGCAGTTTAACGCCAACAGCAATGGTATAGTTAACTGGTATGTGTCTGCCATTCCGCAGAATGAAGGCTATCATTTTTACCTGAATGAGAGCGAGTACGGCAACGGTATTATGTATGCTCAAACCTTTATAGATGCTGATGCTGATAAGGATGTGGTGCTTAACCTGGGTACCAGCGGCCCGATAAAAGTATATGTAAATGATACTGAGATATATTATAATGATGAAGCCTACAGGACCGACCTGAATGCCTATCTTATAAAGTTCAGGTTGCCAAAAGGCACCAGCAGGCTGCTTATAAAATCTTCTACAACCGGCGGAACTGATTATTTTTATGCCGCTTTAAGCGATACAGCCGGTAAAAAAGTGTCAGGCTTACAGTATGCTAATAGCTACAGGCCGTATGTAAAATCTACTGCGGAGTCGTTAAACGCAACAGAGCTTAACCCTGCTTTTGAAGATTTTCTTGCAGCAAAGCTTAAGGCAAAGCCAAACGATATATTTCATACGCTATTACTCTACGATGCTTATATAGCCAATCACAAAAAAGAGAAAGCACACGATGTAATAGAAAAGCTTGCTGAAAAATATCCTGAAAGCTCAATGCTTAAAGTAAAGCTTATAGACTATTATAACCTTATGGATAATGAACAGGGTGTTGAGGAAATAAACAAGACGCTTTTGGTTAATGACCCTTCTTATTACTACAGTATAGTGAAAAAGTTTCAGGATGGCAACTGGGTAAGGGAGAGTAATATTAAGGAACTTGAAGAGTACCGTGATAAAGCCAAAAAACTAAAATCTGAACTTTATGGTATTTTGTTTGACTACCTGATTGCCTCAAGAAACTCTGATGTAGATCTTACCCTGCAAAAAATAGAAGAACTTTTAAGCAAGTCGCACAGTAACGAAATGTTTACGGTAACCTTTGCAAATATGTATTCTACCCTTAAGAATAATAAAGAAAAAACCATTTCTATAATGGAGAATCTTGTTAAAACAAGGGAAAGTGTATCTGCACAAAATGTACTTATAAACTACTATAACTCTGTAGGCAGGAAAGAAGATGCAAAGCAGCTTGTAAAGAACTATATCAACCGCTACCCTTATTTCAACTATGTATATGATGATATAATTGAAATATCTAATAACGAAAATAATTATCAGGCTTCTATAGATTATGCCGATACAGCTTTAAAGAACTTTCCTTATTCTTTCAGGATGATGCAGGAGAAAGGTATGGGTTACAACTACCTGAAAAAAACGAAAGAAGCCGAAGATATGTTCAGGCAGTCACTTGTATACAATGCCGGAAACTCATCACTCCGCAAAACCTTATATGCTATAACTAAGGTTCCGGACGAGATAGAGCAGGTAAGTACTAAAAACCTATATGATGTTATTAAACAGCGCAGGAACTCAGGTATGCAGAATGATTATGGCGTAAATATACTTTTAGATGAGTATATTATTAATGTATTGCCCGAAGGCAGCAGGAAAACCAAAACTGTGTACCTGTATGAAGTTACTGCCGAAAACGGTGTTGAGGAACTGAAAGAGTACAGTATTGGCGGAAACAACCTAAATGTTATTAAGGCCGAAATTGTAAAGCCGGATGGCTCAATCGTGCCTGGCGAGCGTAACTACAGCACGGTAGTGTTTACCAATCTTAATGTTAAGGATGTTATATACCTTGAGTATGAAAACACCGATAACAGCTATGGGCGCTTCTTTAAAGATTTTACAAGTACATACTATTTTAACGGCGTATATCCGTCGCAGCAAACTATTTTCGGTATTATTTCGCCAAATGAAATAACCTTTGCACAAAATGTACTAAACGGTGCCATACCGGCTAAAACAAGCAAAGTAAACGGGCGTAACTACATAAGCTGGGAAAAGAAAAACATCCCTACAATGCCGCTTTACGAAAATTATGCGCCAAACTACTATGATCTTGCCAACCAGGTACAGGTAAGCAGCATTAAAACCTGGGGCGATATTGCTAATTGGTATGCCGACCTTGTAAAGAAGAACATCAAGATGGATAAGGTGGCAGAGAAAACCTATGCCCAGATTTTCTCTGAAGGTGCATCTAAACTTTCTGATGAAGAAAAAGCTTACCGTATCTATAAGTATATAGAAGATAATATTACTTACAGCTCGCTCGATTTCAGGCAGAGTGGTTATGTACCCCAAAAGCCGTCTAAAACCATTAATACAAAACTTGGCGATTGTAAAGACGTTTCTACACTTTTTGTTGCCATGGCAGAAAAGGCAGGACTTAAAGCAAACCTTGTTTTAGTACTTACGGCCGATAACGGTACAGAGTCATTAACGTTGCCTTCTATCAACTTTAACCACTGTATTGTAAAGGTTAACATGGCTGGTAAAGAACATTTTATAGAGCTGACAAACCGTTATATGCCATTTAAGGCCATGCCGCTGTCGTTATATGAGGCTAAAGCGTTGGTAGTATCTTTTGATAAGGCTGAAAACGAAAAGGCTTCTATCATCAACATCCCGAATACGAACGCGCTTAAAAATGTACTTTCAACTACTACAGTTGTAAATGTAGATGATAACAGTAAGCGTGTTGTTAGCACCCACACTATTCAGGGGGCAACTAAATCTTATTACAATGAGCTGTTTTCTGAAGCAACAACAGAAGATGTAAGGAAAAAGCAGTTTGAAGAAGATATAAACTCAAGGCTTAACAAAGTAATATCTTTAGAATCTGTAAAACTTATAAATAATGATAAATATGCCGATAAAATAGTTTTTGAAAATACGTTTTCGGTTTCAGAAAAGCTACAGTCAGTGGGCAGCCTTAAAATTATGGAAGTGCCATACATCGACAAGGTTTATACACGCGATATTATAGCCAATGAAAAACGTAACTATGATATTGATTATACTGCTTATGAAAATGCTAATGAGTATAATACTGAGGTAATTATCAATATCCCGCAGGGCAAGAAATTTACCGAAGTACCTCAGGGCAAAGAGCTTAAATTTAAAGGGCATATGTACACAATAAGCTATAACCTTACAGGGCCTAACACCCTTAAAATTAACCGAAGCGTTAAGCTGTCATGGGATAACATAAAAGCAGCCGACTATCCGGAATATAAAAAGTATGTGGAAGATGTGCTGGCAACAGAAGAAGAGATTATCGGTTTTAAATAGAAAAAGAACGGGCGCCATTGGTGCCCGTTTCTTTTATAACCTGCTCTTAATATCTTCGGCTTCAATATCACTGTGCGAAGCATCATAAACTGCTTTTCCGTCTTTTATGAGTACAACCTGCGGCGACTGATGGGTCACGCCAAACGTAGCTGCAATTACATTACTGATGTCCCTGTGCTCTAAAAGGTCAAGGAAGTAAGGTTTCAGCTTATCATCCTCAATGGCATATTCGCGTTCAAAATTGCGCAATGCCATGCGGCTTATGCTGCAACGTGTGCTATGCTTAAATACCAGCACAGGCACATCAAAAGACTCTGCCACTATAGCTTCCAGTTGTTGTATTTCTGTTAATTCATTCCACTTTACCGTTTCAGATGAAGTAACTTTACTGTCATTATTTCCGAAAATATTATCTAAAAAGCCCATATTATAGTGTTGACGCGACATTTTGACTGCTAAGTTGCTAAAATACAGCTATTTTACAGTCAAAAAGTCAGATTTTACTTATTGGAATATTAATTGAAATTCTCATATCAAATTTAAACAATCAGAATATGAATTTTGCCAATTTTACTATAAAATCACAGGAAGCAATACAGCGTACACAGCAAATAGCGCAAAGCTATGGGCATCAACAGATAGAAAATGAACACATAATAAAAGCTATTCTTGAAGTTGATGAAAACGTAACGCCGTTTTTGCTTAAAAAACTGAATGTAAATGTAAGCCTTTTCAGCCAGGTTTTAGACAGTACCCTGCAAAGCTTCCCAAAAGTTCAGGGGGGCGACATGTCGCTTTCGCGCGATGCAGGCACAGCGCTTAACGAGGCAAGCAACATTGCCCGTAAAATGAATGATGAGTTTGTATCGGTAGAGCACCTTTTGCTTGCTATATTTAACAGCAGGAGCAAGGTAGCACAAATACTTAAAGACCAGGGCGTAACCGAAAAAGGACTTAAAGCAGCCATAGACGAGCTGCGCAAGGGTGAGCGTGTAACATCGGCCAGTGCCGAGGAAACCTATAATGCACTAAACAAATATGCCAAAAATCTGAATCAACTTGCAAATGACGGTAAACTTGATCCGGTAATAGGCCGTGATGAAGAAATACGCCGTGTGTTGCAGATTCTGTCCCGCCGCACAAAGAACAACCCGATGCTGGTAGGCGAGCCGGGTGTTGGTAAAACCGCCATAGCCGAGGGCCTTGCACACCGTATTATTCAGGGTGATGTGCCTGAAAATCTTAAAAACAAGGTTGTGTATTCGCTTGATATGGGTGCACTTATAGCAGGTGCCAAATACAAAGGCGAATTTGAGGAAAGGCTTAAATCGGTAGTAAAAGAAGTAACATCTGCCGAGGGCGATATTGTACTGTTTATAGATGAGATACACACGCTTGTAGGTGCAGGCGGTGGCGAGGGCGCTATGGATGCCGCTAATATATTAAAACCGGCCCTTGCCCGCGGAGAGTTACGTGCTATAGGAGCCACTACACTTGATGAGTACCAGAAGTATTTTGAAAAGGATAAAGCGTTAGAAAGGCGTTTCCAGAAAGTTTTGGTAGATGAACCTGATACAGAGAGTGCCATTTCTATACTGCGAGGCATTAAGGAAAAATATGAAGCACACCACCAGGTACGCATAAAAGACGATGCCATTATAGCCGCGGTAGAGCTTTCGCAACGGTATATAACCAATCGTTTCCTGCCGGATAAAGCTATCGACCTTATGGACGAGGCTGCCAGTAAACTTCGTATGGAGATAAACTCTAAGCCGGAAGAGCTTGATGTTTTAGACCGCAAGATCATGCAGCTTGAAATTGAGATTGAAGCTATTAAACGCGAAAATGATGAGGCGAAGCTGAAATCATTAGGGCTTGAGCTTGCCAATCTTAAAGAAGAACGCAATGAGGTTTATGCCCGCTGGAAAAGTGAAAAAGATGTGGTAGATAACATACAGGCTACCAAAACGGATATAGAAAACTATAAGCTGGAAGCCGAAAGAGCCGAACGTGAAGGCGATTACGGCAAAGTAGCAGAGCTGCGCTATGGTAAAATAAAAGAGGCACAGGAACAGCTTGACAAACTGCAACAGCAGCTACAGGAAAGCCAGAAAGGGCAGAGCCTTATAAAAGAGGAGGTAACGCATGAGGATATAGCCGAGGTTGTAGCCAAATGGACAGGGATACCTGTAACAAAAATGCTGCAAAGCGAGCGCGAAAAGCTGCTTAACCTTGAAGATGAGCTGCACAGGCGCGTGGTAGGGCAGGAGGAAGCCATACAAGCCGTTAGTGATGCCGTTAGGCGCAGCCGTGCAGGGCTTCAGGACCAGAAGAAACCCATAGGCTCGTTCCTGTTTCTGGGTACAACGGGTGTAGGTAAAACTGAGCTTGCCAAAGCCTTGGCCTCTTACCTGTTTGATGATGAAAATGCCATGACCCGTATAGACATGAGCGAGTACCAGGAACGCCACAGCGTGAGCCGCCTTGTGGGTGCGCCCCCGGGGTATGTGGGCTATGAGGAAGGCGGTCAGCTAACGGAGGCTGTAAGGAGAAAACCATATAGTGTAGTACTGCTCGACGAAATTGAAAAAGCGCACCCTGATACATTCAACATACTGCTACAGGTACTTGATGAAGGCCGCCTGACTGATAATAAAGGCCGCCTTGCTGACTTTAAGAACAGCATCATAATAATGACCAGTAACATGGGCAGCGGCATTATACAGGAGAAATTTGAGAACCTGAAAGGTGATATTGAAGCAGCCACAGAAGCAGCCAAAACAGAAGTACTGGGCTTGCTTAAACAAACAGTAAGGCCGGAGTTCATCAACCGTATTGATGATATTGTTATGTTTACCCCGCTAAACCAGGAAAACATCAGGGAGATTGTAAGGCTTCAGCTTAAATCGGTTACCAAACTGCTGGCAAAGCAAAGCATTACGCTTGATGCCACACCGGAAGCTATAGATTATCTTTCCAAAAAAGGTTATGACCCTGATTTTGGCGCACGCCCTGTAAAGCGTGTTATTCAGAAAGAGGTTATGAACCAACTTTCTAAAGAAATACTTTCAGGTAAAGTAACTACAGACAGTATCATACTGCTTGACAGTTTTGACGGCGAACTTGTATTTCGTAACCAGAGCGATATTGCAGCAAACTGAACATTGAGTTGCATATAACAAAAAATACCTGCCATCCGGCAGGTATTTTTTTACTTTGTGAGCAGGTTTTTATCGTATGCTTTTGTACTGGTAATATTGCCGTATTGTCATGATATCCTTGCTGTTTTTCCTTCTCTTTACAGAGATACTATATACAATGCCTATCAGCACAAGGCAGGATAGTAAAACAATGAATAAGGCATTTATCAGGTAGTTGCTGAATGAGGTGTTATCAAAATTAAAATCGTTGATTATAAGGTAACCACCCACTATAGCAGCAATAAATGTCAGGAAGATGTATAATAGTTTCATAATCAATAATATTTAAAAGTGTTTCTTAAACAGGTATGCAATTTCAGTATTTAAACGCTTATATCTTAGTACTTTATGAATAAATAACTTTTAATTAAGTATTATTTTGCAATACAAGACTTACAATATTATACGTAATACCAGTAAATAAAGGTTTTTAGATATGTGCAAAATAATAAGGTGTTCACAGCATTAAATAATCTTTATGAGTTAAAGTTTTAAAAATTAAGTATGACTTCTGTTTTCTTAGGATGAAATTTGTATGACAAACCTAAAAACCTTATTATTATGAACATGAAAAGAATATTCGGGGCTTTACTTACCGTGTTGGGAGCCGGAGCCTTAATTTATGCCGCATATATATTTGCCAACACTTCTACAGGAGAATACAGTATAAAAACAACTGCTGTATATGGTATTGTTGGCCTTATCTTTTTTATTGCTGGTATAGGGCTTGTAAAGCGTACAAGAGACGATTCAAGAGCATAAATAACAAAACAGCATATTAAACCGAAAACGGGCTGCCTTAATGGCAGCCCGTTTTGCGTCTAACACAAATTTAATTACGGCGCAATGCAATTTTGTTCTTGCGGCTGTATTTATATACGTAAACTTTATATAAGTAGTTTTATGTCATTATCTTACCATAGAGAAATGGCCTTTATATTCTTTTCCGTTTTCGCGGACTACTACAAACCAGTAGTCTGTGCTGGGCAGTTTGTTGCCGTTAAAGGTACCATCCCAACCCTGGCTGTTCGCACCAAATGATGTTATAACCTTACCATAGCGGTCAAAAATAAACACCTTCATGTTTGGCTCCTTTATAGCATAGGCTATCCTCCAGGTATCATTAATGTTATCTCCGTTGGGTGTAAAGAACTTAGGGTAAGTAAGCAGGAAAGTCTCTCCAACATCACCCCCGCAATTATATTTATCTCTTACATGCACATTATACGGGCCGGGTGGCAGCCCCGTGAAAGTATTACTATCCTGATAGTTTATACCATCTAAAGAATACTCGAAGTTTTGAATGTTAGCATTATCTTCTAAAAGGACGGTTATAACATTATCTTCATCAGTCCAGTCTTCTATTTTTATGCTCACTATCTCAGGTGCAGAAGACTCTGTAACAATTATTTCATTTGTAGCTTCGCATCCATATTGATTTTCTACGGTTAAAGTATAAGTACCTCCTTCACTTACAATAATATTCCGTGTGGTGGCCCCGGTAGACCATAAATAACTTTCAAAGCCGGCATCAGAAACAATAAGTATACTTTCTCCTTCACAAATTGTCCATTCATTATCCATATTAAACTGTGGTAACTGCCTCACAATAATATCAAAAGCCGTAATTGCAATACAATCTGCATCTGCATTGCTGGTTATCCTCGCATATAGTGTAGTTGTGCCTGTAGTTGCTGCATAATTATCAGCCAGGGCATTAGTACCATTTTCTGCATCAGTAAGGGAGCTGTGGTAGGTAAGCGTTACATTATTTATATCCTGCCCGTCAATAACAAGGTCATCCTGTACAGAAAGATCAAAAGTTTCAGTGTCATCATCCCCATCATCGCAACGCTCAAGGTCGGGCGGGGTAGATGCATACACAAGCGATGGCAAATCGGCAACATTAAAAGACCATGTATCAAAATTGCCGCAGGGGTCGTCAACCCTTACCTTGTAGGACGCCGACTCTAATCCTGTAAATATATTGTTGTTGCCGTTATCTATGATAAAGGAAGTATCACCATTTTTTTCTATAATACGGTATTGCATAGGCTCGGCTCCAACTGCATTAACCTCTATGTCGGCAATATCGCCCGCACAGGTCAGGCTGCTTACCCCTAAAATTTCAAGATTGTCATAAAACTCAAATTCTTCAAGTACTTCAATGCAGGTTTTGGTAGGTTCACCGCTGCCAAAGGTCTGGAACACTTTAATTACACGAAATTTACCGGTAGTAATGTTGGTGTATAAAGTTTCACCATTAATCATTTCTTTTGAGTCCAGATCGGTAGGCTCAATGCCTTCGGTATAAATGTTATTAGTTGTAGGATGCCCCCATTCTCCCGTTTCGGGATTAATTAATTTCTGAAACCAGAAGGAAAGCGAAACACTGGCATTACTGGTGTGTTGCAGGCCGACATCGAATGAACCGCAATATCGCGTTACTTCAACCGCAGATTCTGTTACGGTATATGCCGGAACATTAGATGATACCTCTGTTTCGGCAGTACAATTAGTAGTAACCTTAACTTTATACTGACCTGGCGGCAGGTTGTCCATATATAATGTGCCGAGATTGGATATATATGCGGCTGCATCAAAAGGTGTTGTACCAAACTCCGGCGGCGCTACCGTAACAATGGCAGAAGTGAGCGCATAATTACCGCCAACCCTAAGTGTGCCTAAACCCTCGGTACAATCCGGCCGCGCTATCGGGCTTATCCCACCGGCCGAAAAATCAGGTATAATAACTTCTTTAGGATAAATGTTTCCGCAATCATCTTCCACTTCAAACATATAGGTGCCGGGTGGCAAACCGCCAATTTCTACAGCATCATCCGGGTTTACATAACCTGATAAATCAAACGGCATTTCATTATTCTCTGTAAACTCTGCAGGAGCATCTACAATTAATCCGCCAATTAATACAAATCCAGGTACAGTAATTATGGTGCGGCCCAGGTTGTTTTCGCAATCACTGTTAAATACGCCGGCCTCAGCCTCGGGTTCAAATTCTTCCAGTTCAATACTTATATCTTCAGAGCGTCCGCAGGCATCTGTAACAGTAAACTCATATATGCCATATGGTACAGGTACCCCATCACCTCCATACTGAACTAGGTTTCCCGAGAAATCAGGATGTTCAGTGTTTAGCTCTTCAGGGTTAAAGCCATCGGGAAATTCTGTAAACTCTATAGTATAGGGGGCAACATACTTAAAAATGTTAAGCAGTAAAAATTTATACCCGCACCCGGCATTATCAAAGCCCCCTACAACAGTTAGTTTTTGCCGTACCAGGTTATTAGGCATGTTATAGGTTGTGCCGCAACCGTCGGTAAACACTACATCATAATAATAATTGGTATCGTAATAGAAGGGGATTTCAATTTGTACAAGCATTTGTGGGGGTGACTGAGCACCCACCGCAGTCGCAGTATAGGTTATAGGGTCGCTTCCGTCAGGCGGGTATAGGGTAAAAACTGCCGTAATGGGTAAAACCATTGGGGTATCGGGGTCTTCCGGATCTATAGTATGCCTCAATGTTATCAAGTCGCACGCTGGCAGTGCCGTATCAGGAAAGATGCCGTTGCTTATAGATAGTACTGATGCCGCCGAAAGTACGGTGACCGTCTTTACAATACCCTCTCCGCACGCATCTATTACCCTTACGGAATATACCCCTGCGGGAAGCCCTTCAAAATTATCAGATTGCTGGGGTGCCACGGTAACCGGGCCTGTAAGTATTTCGTAGCTAACCGGGTTACCCTGGCTTACCTGTATATATATAACCCCGTCGTTACAGATGCTGGCAGAGCTTGTTACCTGATAATCTAGTGCTTCAATTTCGTTTAAAACTGTAACTTCCTGCTCTGCGGTACTTGTATTGCCGTTAACAGTTTGCGTAGCTATTACAAGATAGTCACCATCGGTGAGGTTGCTAACGGTAGTACCGGTATTGTTATAAATGGGTGTTGTAGTATTGGGTAGTGCAAAAACCTGGAAATTTACAGGGGGTGCAGGTGCGGCATTGGTAACCGTAAATGAAAGCGAGCCATTACCGGGGCAGGTTTCGTTGGTTACAGCAACAGAAAGCTCAAGCTCTTGTGCCTGTAGTGTTAGCGGAAAAAACCATACAAGTATCAGGACACAAATCTTACAAAGAGTATGTGCACGACAATTGGCGGTGCCTGTCATGTCATAAAGTAGTTTCATAGCAAAAAATTAAGTTTCCCTCTTAATTTTTCAGGTTTTTTTCCGTTGACTAAGATAATTAAAATATTCTGTATAAAACATTGTTAATTTTTTTGTAGTTAAAAGTTATATATAAAACAATTTTGTAATTACGTTCTGCTTTGTGAGGGTATTAGTGGCGCTTAAGGCATACTATTTGTTTGTATATCAAAAAAATAGTTGTACTTTTGCACACCTTTTGGCGGATATGGGTTTCCTTAAGGTGTAACTTATAAAATGTAAAACACTTCTGTTGTTTACTGCCGTATGAAACCCCGGTTAACACAGGATACAAATATTTAAGAATCAGACATGTCTGAACAAACAAAAACAAAAGAAGAATTTCTGCAGGAGTTTAACTGGCACAACTTTGAAGAAGGTATAGACCCGGTAGATGAAAACAACCTGAAGGAGTTTGAAGATTTAGTTGCAAAAACCTTTATAGATACCGACAGTGATGAGGTGGTTGAAGGTACTGTAGTAAGAATCACTGACAGGGATGCTATTGTTGATATCAACGCAAAATCGGAAGGTGTTATATCACTTAACGAATTCCGTTACAACCCTAACCTTAAAGTTGGGGACAAAGTAGAGGTACTTATAGATGTTCGTGAAGATAAATCAGGACAGCTTGTACTTTCTCACAAAAAAGCACGTACAATTAAGGCTTGGGACAGGGTTATCAATGCTAACGAAACAGGAGAAATCGTTAATGGTTTTGTTAAGTGCAGGACTAAAGGCGGTATGATTGTAGACGTTTTTGGTATTGAAGCATTCCTTCCGGGTTCTCAGATAGACGTAAAACCAATCAGGGATTACGATCAGTATGTAAATAAAACTATGGAGTTCAAAGTTGTTAAAATCAACCACGAATTCAAAAACGTAGTAGTATCTCACAAAGCGCTTATCGAAGCTGATATCGAGATCCAGAAAAAAGAGATCATCGGGCAGCTTGAAAAAGGCCAGGTACTTGAAGGTGTTGTTAAAAACATTACTTCATACGGTGTATTCATCGACCTTGGAGGTGTTGATGGTCTTATCCACATCACCGACCTTTCCTGGAGCCGTATCAACCACCCGAGCGAAGTGCTTGAGCTTGACCAGAAGCTTAACGTTGTTATCCTTGACTTTGATGATGAGAAAACACGTATCCAGCTTGGTCTTAAGCAGCTTCACCCGCATCCGTGGGATGCGCTTGACGCAAACCTTTCTGTAGGTGATAAAGTTAAAGGTAAAGTAGTGGTTATTGCTGACTACGGTGCGTTTATCGAAGTTGCCGAAGGTGTGGAAGGCCTTATCCACGTAAGCGAAATGTCTTGGTCTACGCACCTGCGTTCTGCCCAGGATTTCGTAAAAGTGGGTGACGAAGTTGAGGCTGTTATCCTTACCCTTGACAGGGATGACCGTAAAATGTCTCTTGGCATTAAGCAACTTTCTCAGGATCCTTGGACTGACATTACTTCTAAATATCCTGTTGGCTCTAAGCACACAGGTATTGTTAGGAACTTTACAAACTTTGGTATATTCGTTGAGCTTGAAGAAGGTATCGACGGCCTAATCTACATCTCAGACCTTTCATGGACTAAGAAGATTAAGCACCCAAGTGAGTTTGTAAACGTTGGCGATAAGCTCGATGTTGTAGTTCTTGAGCTTGATGTTGAAGGCCGCAAGCTTTCTCTTGGCCACAAACAAACCCAGGCTAACCCTTGGGATAAATATGAGGATTCTTTCGCTGTAGGTACTATACACACAGGTGAGATATCTGAAATTGTTGATAAAGGCGCTACTGTAGAGTTTAACGATGATATCGTTGCCTTTATACCATCTCGCCACCTTGAGAAAGAAGACGGAAAGAAACTTAAAAAAGGAGAATCTGCCGACTTTAAAGTAATTGAGTTCAACAAAGAATTTAAAAGGGTAGTTGCATCGCACACTGCTACTTTTAAAGATGAAGAAGAGAAAAATGTAAGGACTGCACAAGAGTCTAACTCTTCTAACAACAATGCAGAGAAAACCACCCTTGGTGATATTGATGCACTTGCTGAACTTAAAGAAAGAATGGAAAAAGGAGAGAAGTAATCTTTTCTTAACCTGATAAATAAAAGCCCTTCCGGTAACGGAGGGGCTTTTTGTTATATTTGAATTTAACTTATCAAATATGAAAAAAATATTTTCATCTATCATAATGTCATTGATATTTGCTAATTGTGGTAATAACGAAAAAAACGTTTCCAATGATGTTGATACCTATTTAGTTAAGGAAATACCATTTTTTGTTCAAACAAATCCTTTAAGAAGAATAACATTTAGCGATAGATTCAAATTATACAGACAGGATAATTACGAATTGGAACATAATATTTTAAACGATAACGAAGCTGAATTGTTAGACTTTACAGTTGATAAATATTATTATAGAAACGGTGTTATGTTTATCTATGATGCGCAGGCAAGTTTTCATGATACGTTACAATTTAAAAAAGATTCAATCCTTTTTAACCGATATATATTTAAACCTTCAGCATCAAAGTTTATCCGTTATAATGACACTATATACGAAATAAGGAAATGTAAATACAAAAGACAAACTACTGTAGAATCTGGTTTTACGAATTACTATTTAAATGAAGATTTAGGTCTTATTTTAAGTAAGCATATAAATTTAAACAGTGGGAGTGTAAGGTATGGAACTACACCAAAAGCTACTTTTTTACAAAATGAGATAATTAAGGATTCTCTGTTCTTTACATTACAATAGTTAATATTTTCCAAAATCTGTTTTAAGCTTAAAACTGCACTGTTTCAGTCAACGTATATGATGCTATAACTTAAAAGCAATCAATTATGAAAACTCTGAAATTTTTATCTGCGGCAATCTTTGCATTCACGCTAATGTGCGGCACAACTACTTTTGCACAAAAAGCAAAAACAGTGGGCGGTGCGCCCATGTATCCTTCTAAAAACATTATAGAAAATGCAGTAAACTCTAAAGACCACACTACGCTTGTTGCAGCCGTAAAAGCAGCCGGGCTGGTAGAAACACTGCAGGGTAAAGGCCCTTTTACTGTTTTTGCACCTGTTAATGCCGCTTTCGATAAACTGCCGGCCGGTACTGTGCAGACACTTTTAAAACCTGAAAACAAGGCTATGCTTCAGGGTGTGCTTACGTATCATGTTGTAGCAGGTAACTGGAGTGCTGCCGATATTATGGCTGCAATTAAAAAGAACGGTGGTACTTATGAAGCCAAAACTGTACAGGGAGGTAAACTGGTATTTAAAATGGAAGGCAAAGACCTTGTGGTAATAGATGAAAAAGGCGGTAAAGCTAAAATAACCATTGCAGATGTAAACCAAAGCAATGGCGTAATTCATGTTGTTGACACTGTGTTAATGCACAAATAGTGTATCCCCCCGTTTTTATATATATTATTTTAGCCGAAAGCCTCCCTGTTTGTGCGGGAGGCTTTTTTTATTAATTTTGATGAAAAGCTAAAACTATGGAAATAATTAAAGCAATCATCAGGGCAATAGGCTATTTCTTTACAAGGCTGCTTCAGTTTATGCTTCTCATTGCCGCCTTTGTGCTGATAGAGTATCTTGTTATGAACAACTTTACATTCTCTTCAGATACACAACGTTTACTTAGCAGCTTCTTTAAATATATGCCCCTTGCAGTTTTTTTAATGTTTATAATTATCCACAGGATAAAACAAATGCGAAGCGCGGATTAACTATTACTGCTTGATTTTTATTTCAAACATTTTATCCCAGTTTTTACCGGTTACAAAAATAGTTTTGGTTTTTGGGTTGTAGGCAATACCATTAAGTACATCAAGGTCAGGATGTTTGGTAACCTGCTGTTTTAACCCTGTAAAGTTGATGATGTGCTCTACCGCGCCGGTAGCAGGGTTTATAATGGCAATAGCATCCTGTTGGTAAACGTTGCCGTATATCTTGCCGTCAATCCACTCCAGTTCGTTAACTGCCTTAATTTTGCTGTTGTTGGTATATACATTTATATAGTCAACCTCCTTAAGCGTTTCAGGGTCCAGCTTCCATATTTTCTCGGTGCCGTCGCTTTGGTACAGGTGTGTACCATCATTTGTTAACCCCCAGCCCTCAATATCTTTAAAATAGTTGAACTCTTTAATCTTCTCAAAAGTATCGGCATTATATATAAAGCCGGTTTTTTCGCGCCAGGTAAGTTGGTACACCTTGTTGTTAAGTACGGTTATACCTTCGCCAAAATACCTGCCTTCCTGCTCAACCTTCTTGTAAACCTCTCCGGTTTTATAATTTACTTTACGCAGGCTGGAGTGCTGGTAGCGGCCTGTCCCTTCATAAAGTGTGTCACGGTAAAACTCAAGCCCCTGTGTGTAGGCTTGTATATCATGCGGATATACATTTACAATTTCATATTCCAGCAATTCAGGCTTTACATCACTCACAAGTTCAATACGCCCTGTTGTTTCAGCATTATCGCCATCATAATACACAACCGCTTTTATATTCTGGTAACCAAACTTTTTTCCGTTAAGCGCAATGTCAAGCGGTGCATTTCCTTTTACAGAGCCAGCCCTTGTATCATTTATAAAATAGGCTATAGAGTCAATTTCTTTATTTTTGCTGTTTACCAGCTTTAAAGAAAGTCTTTCCTGCGGCTGGTATTGCTGCTTCATGGCAGAAGTATCTATGCTGAATAAATTATTTTTTACCGTTTCGTCATCTTTACACGAATTTAGTGCTGCTGCCAACGAAATGAAAGCTAATACTTTAAGTGTTTTCATGTTTGTATTTATAGTTAAAGCAATATACAATTGTATTCTTAAAACGCCAATTGCCTTGCAAAAATATAAAAATATAGTATCTTTGCACCGGCAAGTCCTACACGACCAGCTCCTGCAGAATCCTCCAGGGTGGGAACACAGCAAAGGTATGCGGTTGTAGCGGTGCGATGTAGGTCGCTTGCCATTTTTTGTTTTATTTGATGAGGTCTCCCACGCGGAGATTTTTTTATTTTTGGACATTACAAAAAGCACAGCAATGGAAAAAAAAGTGGTACTGATTACAGGTGGCTCTTCCGGTTTGGGAAAATCTATAGGTGTTTTCCTTAAAGAGAAAGGTTATACCGTATATGGCACAAGCCGTAACCCTGAAAATGTAGCAGGTTCCCCGTTTCCGCTCATAAAACTGGATGTTCGTGATGCCGAAAGTATAAAGGCAGCCATTGCAGAGCTGATACAACTTGAAGGCAGGGTAGATGTACTTATAAACAATGCAGGTGTAGGCATAACAGGGCCACTTGAAGAAATACCCGCTTCTGAAATAAAAAATAACTTTGAAACCAACCTTTTTGGCCCGATAGAAGTAATGAAGGCTGTTTTGCCGCACATGCGCAGCCAAAAGTTTGGGCTTATAATCAATGTAACTTCTATTGCCGGATATATGGGATTGCCCTACCGCAGTGTATATTCGGCTTCTAAGGGCGCGCTTGAACTGATAACCGAGGCACTGCGCATGGAGGTTAAAGGTTTTGGCATTACCATTACCAATGTTGCGCCGGGCGATTTTGCCACTAATATTGCCGACAGGCGTTACCATGCGTCGCTTGTTAAGGGTTCGGCTTATGAAGAAAGCTACGGGCGCACCCTGCAAATGATGAACGAGCATGTAACTTCCGGCAGCAACCCCGATGAAATGGCAGAAGCGGTTTATGCCATTATGAAAGACCCCAACCCAAAAGTGCATTATAAGGTAGGCGCCTTTATGCAAAAGTTTTCTATTGTCCTTAAAAGAGTATTGCCGGACAAGGTTTACGAAAAATTGCTGATGAATCATTATAAATTGTAGTTTTGCGGCCGTCAACCAATTAAAACACAAATGAGAAAAATTTTACTATCGCTGGTGCTTTTGGCAGCAGGTGTATTTACGGCTACGGCACAGGATTATACAGAAAGCCAGGAAGGCTTCCTGTTAAATGTTGGTGTGCATTACGGCATTGGCTTTTCAGGGAGTTATGAATACTACAATGACTGGGAGAGGGATTATCGACGTGAAAATAACAGGGGGCTTACATTAGATGTTAGCCTGTATTACAAACTGGATAATTACAATTGTATCGGTTTTGTATATACCAACTATTCAACCGATATGGAAACGAGTAATGTATATGCTTATGCACCGGGCAATGATTATGAACCTATCGGCATAACTGATGTAAGGAATGAGGTAAGCGTTTCATTGTATGCACCATCTTACATGGTTAACTTCAGATTGCCTGAAAATACCCGCCATGAGCTTAACCTGGAGCAGGCTATTGGGTACATCCGATATAAGGAGGATGCCTATTATCCTGAACTTTATGAAATAAGGGGAGGCGGTATAGGCTTTTTGAGCTCATTAAGCTACAGGTATGAAATTATTGATAATTTTGTAATAGGGCCTAAAATAAGCTATACAACAGGTATCGTGTTCGGGTTAAATGTAACAGGCCCGGGTAACTATGATGCCAATATAGATTTACTGGATGATGATATGCGTTCCGTAAACAGGTTTGATGCCGGTATATCGGCATGTTACCGTTTTTAAACAGAAACAACATAATTTTTATAATATGAAATTTTTTATTGATACAGCTAACCTCGACCAGATAAGGGAAGCACAGGCACTTGGCGTTTTAGATGGCGTTACCACAAACCCTTCGCTTATGGCAAAAGAGGGTATAACAGGTAAAAATAACATCCTTAAGCACTATGTAGACATCTGCAATATAGTGGAAGGCGATGTAAGTGCCGAAGTAAATGCTGTAGATTTTGAAGGCATGATTAAAGAAGGCGAGGAGCTTGCCGAACTGCACGAGCAGATAGTAGTTAAACTACCAATGACACAGGATGGTGTAAAAGCAGCCAAATATTTTGCAGACCGTGGGATAAAAACCAATGTAACCCTTGTGTTTAGTGCAGGGCAGGCATTGTTGGCAGCAAAAGCGGGAGCAACCTATGTTTCTCCTTTTATAGGGCGTTTGGATGATATCTCTACAGACGGTCTTAACCTGATAGACGAGATACGCCAGATATATGATAACTACGCATTCGAAACGCAGATACTTGCTGCTTCGGTTCGCCATACTATGCATATAGTGAACTGTGCCAAGATTGGTGCCGATGTTATGACCGGGCCGCTTAGCGCCATTACAGGGCTTTTAAAGCACCCGCTTACCGACTCTGGCCTTGCCCAGTTTATTGCTGATTACGAAAAGGGTAACAAGTAATAAATACTGAACAAATCAAAGATCAATATAGAAATGCATTTCCATTTCGACTGAAATGGAGAAATCTAAACTATATACAAACCGCCTCAACACAAGAGGCGGTTTTTTTATGCCTTTATTTTTTCCAATTTAAATGCTTCTGCAATAAACTGTTTATTGATGGTTGCCCCTGCTTTGTTACCCGCTGCAACAGCATTAGCCACAGAACGGAACAGCGTGAGGCAGTCGCCTGCCGCATATACTCCCGGCACCGATGTTTCCATAGTTTTGCTTACCTGTATAAAACCATGCTCAGTAAACTCGCAGCCCATTTTCTCAGGGATAGAACATTGCTGCACAAATGGCAGTTGGGTGAAGAGTGCATCCATATACTCAGGCTCGGTATCATCAAATGTAAGCTGGCTTACATATCCGTTATTATGCTCAATAGCGCATATTTCATTTTCAACCACTTTAATATTACGGTTATTAAGCAGTAAAACTTCTTCATCGCTTAATGTGCTGGTGCCGTTGGTAAATAGCGTAAGTTCGCCGGCCCAGTGGCAAATGGTTTTAGCCATTTCAAAGCCCATATCGCCATTGCCTATTACGCCAAGCCTTTTGCCCGCCACCTCATATCCGTGGCAGTAGGGGCAGTGCAGTATGCTTTTGCCCCAGCATTCGGCAAAGCCCTCTATATTGGGTAGGGTATCTGTAACCCCGGTAGTAAATAATAGTTTTTTAGCAGTAAAGCTGCTGTTTGCTTTTGTCGATACAGTAAAACTATTACCCTCTTCAAAAGCATCAGTTACTGTTTCTTCCAGAAAATGAACGGTAGAATAATTTTTAAGTTGTGCTTTAGCTTTTTCGCGTATGGCAAATGGCGTTTCGCCATCCTGTGTGATAAAATTATGCGATTCGGGTGCCTGAGCGTTGCAGGGGTTACCATTATCTATCACCAGTACGTTGCGCAGGGAGCGCCCCAATGCAAGTGCTGCAGAAAGCCCCGCGTAGCTTCCGCCTATAATAATTACATCAAAAGTCTGTTGGTTTTCCATAGCCATAAGTTGTACTGTAAAAGTATTAAACCATTATGGCAGCGCGGTGCAGTTTAACGTAACTTAAACGTTTGTTTTGCAGCAGGTTTATTCAATAACTATTTCCTTCAGCTTTTGGCGATAGGCTTCCAGTATTTTAGATTTAAATACAAAGCCGTAATAACGCTCATCTTTAAGTATGGGCAGGTAATCAGTTCCCGAAGCATCAAATTTTTCCATAATACTCTCTACAGAGTCTTCTAAAGAAACAACCTCCCGCGGTGCGGCTATCATTTCTTCCAGCTTACTGTACTTAATTTTAAAGGGACTAAAAACCAAATGTCTTATCGAGTTAAAATCTACAATGCCTATAAGCCTGTTTTTTTCGTCTGTAACGGCAAAAATGTTTTGGCTGGTGGTAGAGAGCAGGTTAATAACATCATCCGGCTTATGCGTTGTCTGTATCGTTTTTATATCGGTTGTTACCACGCCCAGCAGGTCTATGCTCGAAAGTATGTTACGGTCTTTATCGCTGGTAAATACCTGGCCTTCTTCGGCAAGGTGCTTAATATCCATAGAGTGTTTTTCAAACTGTTTCGATACAGCAAAGCTTACAGATGATACTATCATAAGCGGCAGCATCAGGTTATAGCCACCTGTAATTTCCCCGATGAGGAAGATAGCTGTAAGCGGTGCATGAAACAGTCCGCTTAGTATACCCGCCATACCTACTATGGTAAAATTGCCTACTGGTAAATCTCTGTCAAGCCCTATCAGGTGTACAAACTTAGCTACAAAAAAACCGAGATAGCTGCCTACAAATAATGATGGTGCAAAGTTACCACCGTTACCCCCGCTTGAGAGTGTAAGCCCCGTTGCATATACCTTCACCAGCATGGTAACGCCTACAAAAGCGAGTAAAACCCAGCCGTTGTGTTTAAATTCTTCTAAAACGGTGTTATTAAGTAATGCTTCCGGGTTGGGGTTTGCCAAAACTTTTATGCTTTCATAACCTTCACCAAACAGTGTGGGCAGTAAAAATATCAGTGCTGCAAGCGGCAAAGCACCATAAAGTGCTTTACGGTAGTCGCCGTTGCGCATTTTAGCAAAATGGGCTTCTATCTTCTGGAATTTACGTGCATGGTAAACCGATACCAACCCACCCAGTATGCCTAAAATAATGTAGTAGGGAATGTTATGGTAATCAAAAGAATGCTGTTGGCGGAACGAGAGCAATACTTCTTCATTAAGCACTACAGTAGATACTATGGCACCCGTAGCAGCCGATATCATTATGGGTATAAATGCGGTTATGCTAACATCGGCAAGGACAACCTCTATGGCAAAAAGTACACCGGCTATAGGTGCGTTAAATGCAGCCGCTATACCGGCAGCCACACCACATGCTAAAAGTAATATTCTGTCTTTCTTGCTTAGCTTGTATTTTTGGGCAAAGTTAGAGCCGAACGCTGCCCCGGTAATGGTAATAGGCGACTCTAATCCTGCCGAACCGCCAAGGCCAACCGTTAATGAGCTTGTTACAATCTGCGCATACATTTGCTTTCTGGGCATAATACCGCCACGTTTTGCAACAGCATATAGTATGCGGGAGCTGCCTTTTTCTATTTTACCACCTAAAACCTTACGCACTACAAATACAGTAAGTATAATACCAACAATGGGCAGCAAACTGTTAATATAGGGCAGCTTTAAATAGCCGTTTATATAATTGGCAAAAAGAAACACGTTATGGGCAAAGCCCTTAAGCACAATAACAGCAAAAGCAGTAGATACAGATACCAGTACGGCAGAAACATAGATAAACTGCCTTTCGCTAAGGAGGCTCTTAATAATAAAAAATAAAGTTTCAACGCGGCGGACATTGTTCCGGAAGAACAAGCGGACTTTTGAAACGTTACGGTTAAGCATCTGTTATGGTGAAAAATTAGAAAAAAATGTATAGACTGCGAAGTTACTTCATTTAAAAAAAATACAGCAGGTTTTACAGATTTTTTAAAGCTTCCCGTTCACTTAAAGGTTTTAATCCGGCTCCGTTTACAAAATCACGTACAGCTTCAGGATTGGTTTTACCATATTCGCGCAGCGCCCAGCCAATAGCTTTCTGAATAAAAAACTCTTTAGAATGTTTGTGCTTTAAACATTCGCTGAAAAGGATATGCATATCAGTAGTTTTTTTATAACCAAGCTGAAATAGTATAGCACTACGGTTAAGCCACATATTTTCTGAATCTGAGAACCTTTGTATCACCATATGTGTTTCATCCGGGTATTGCTTTAAATAGTCACCAAGCATATATTTTGCAAGTACATCCACACTATCCCACCATGAGTGCTTTACCAGCATAAATTCAATTAGTGTTATGTCTTCTTTACGATATTTCTTTTTGAGTTCTTTTAACAGTATTTCAATAGTGCAGTAATGGTATTCACGTTGCGGTAGTGCATAAAGCTGTTTTGCCAGTTTACGCGGATGTTGAGACACTTCATCTTTATGCTCTTGCCAAACCTGCTTCAGTAAAGCTCTTCGCAAATCAGTCTTTATGCCCAGAAAAGGAAAATTATCTTTCATATATTTTTGCATTGCTCCTGCATTTTGACACGATGCATTTTCCTGAAAAACTGATTGCAGCCTGTTTGTAAAGCCTGTCATATTTCGCTGGTTTTTTCTCTGACATATTGTCGCAGGTCTTCAAAGAATACCCTGAACTCTTCTTCAAAATCCTCATAAAATTCTGTAAGTTGCTCAACAGCATTCCCCATACCCGATTTATTTGCGGTGCGCCTGTCCATCTGTTTTAAGATTCCCCCAATACCCTCTGTAGTGGCATAACTGCCCAACCAGTCTTGCTTAATCATATAAGGTACCATGCCTTTTGTTTTTTCAGGCAGTATAGTTTCGTTTTCCTGTAAAAGCGTATAGAAACCATTTGTATAGTCCTGCAACGATTCACTATGATACTCATTCCAGTTCTTTGCCAGGAAATGATCATAAAATATATCAATTATAACTCCCGAATAGTGGTGGTAATAGGGGTGCAGCCTTTTGGTACTCTGCCTGAAAACGGGGTGTGCATCAGTGTAAGTATCTATAAACCTGTGCAGCACAATGCCTTTTTTTACCTCTTCAGGCAAATCTTCAGGCGGTTGCCCGTGTATGCCATCGGCAATAAAGTTGCCAATTTTAAGCAGGTTATTGTCTCCTGAAAGGTAAATATGTGCGAGGAAATTCATACTCCCAATGTAGTGAATTGTTTTATGGCTGCAAAATGCAAATTTGTCTTTAGGATCGACAAGTTTGCTAAAACCATTGTTAGTTTTTTTATATTCGTTAAATATATTTGACAAAAAAACAATGAAAAAACTTTCAACAGAAAATTTAAACCTTCTGCCGAGTCCGATTGAACTAAAAAAGATTTGCAAATCTATCTCTGCTTTAGAAGCAATTATTTGCCCTGATTGGGAATACAGATACTATTCTTACCAGAGTAGCTGGAGCGAAACTGAAGAGATTTGCGAAATGAGGAATGGTCAGGGCGATCATATGTTAATACTTTTTTGTGAAGAGGGGACTTGCATAAACGGATTTGCAAATGAGAGTGAAATGAATGGATGGAAGAGTGTTTCTGTAGAAGTAAAAAAGACATTTGTAGAAAAATTGTTTTTCTTAAAAAAGGAACCTAAAACTAAATTAATTCAGGATATGCCAAATGGTTTGGTTGACGAATTACCAAAACTATTTGATGAATTCATATTCGGGGAGCCTGTAAAAAGCATAGGTACAACCTTTTGTATTTGGCAAACTATGACTGATACAGATTGGAAAACCGGAAAAGTTGATTTACCTAACGATGAATACAAGGATGGGTCAAGTCATTTACTTGAATTGTTAGACGGTAATCCTGTTTCGTATAAAAATTGGGCAGAAGCATATTATCAAGATAATTTTAAAGAGAATGAGCTTAAACTGGAAATGATAGAGGAGGTGTTTAGTGGAACAATTATTACAAGAGATTTGGTTAATAAAATAAATCCTGAATTGAATGATTTTGAAAAACTAAAATCTGATTTAGAAGAGATAGGGTATCAGTATCTATTATAAAATATAATAATTAGGAAAGTATATTTAGTTGAAATTAACTTAATAAGTGTATAAACTAAAATAAAAATAATTTATAGTTAAAACAGAAGCTGGTGTAAAGCTTATATTTGCGTTAACCGAAAAACCAACAGAATTATGACGTTAATCAAATCTATTTCAGGTATCAGGGGAACAATTGGCGGTAAGACCGGCGATAACCTTACACCCGTAGATGCTGTAAAATTTGCATCTGCATATGGTACCTGGCTAAAAAAACATTCAGGAAAAGATAAAGTAACCGTTGTTATAGGCCGCGATGCCCGTATTTCGGGTCCCATGATACACAACCTTGTAATGAATACCTTGGTGGGCCTTGGCATAAATGTGGTGGATTTAGGGCTTTCTACAACGCCAACCGTTGAAGTTGCCGTACCGCTTGAAAAAGCCGACGGTGGTATTATACTTACTGCCAGCCACAACCCTAAACAGTGGAATGCACTAAAGCTGCTGAATGAAAAAGGCGAATTTTTGAGTGGTGCCGATGGTGCCGAAATACTTAAAATAGCCGAAGCCGAAGCTTTTGACTTTAGCGATGTGGACAATTTAGGCGAAGTAACACAAAATGATGCCTATATGGATATTCATATTGATGAGGTGCTTAACCTGCCGCTTGTTGATGCTGAGGCTGTTAAAGCTGCCGGTTTTAAAGTAGTGGTAGATGGCGTAAATTCATCGGGAGGTATTATCATCCCGAAACTGCTGGAGCAGATGGGGGTAGAGGTGGTAAAGCTGTACTGCGAACCAAACGGACATTTTCCGCACAACCCGGAGCCTTTAAAAGAGCACCTGGGCGATATATGCAAGCTGGTAACAGAGGAGAAAGCTAACTTTGGTATTGTGGTAGACCCTGATGTTGACAGGCTTGCATTTATATCTGACGACGGCGAAATGTTTGGTGAAGAATATACGCTTGTGGCCTGTGCCGATTATGTACTCAGCAAAACACCGGGTAACACGGTAAGCAATATGTCATCATCGCGCGCGCTGCGCGACATAACCGAAAAGCATGGCGGTAGCTATGAGGCCAGTGCCGTAGGCGAGGTAAATGTGGTTGAACTGATGAAAAAGAATAATGCCATAATAGGCGGCGAAGGTAACGGCGGTATCATTTATCCTGAACTTCACTACGGGCGCGATGCGCTTGTGGGTGTTGCTTTGTTCTTAACCTATCTTGCCCAAAATAACATACAATCGGTTGCAGCGCTAAGGGCGTCTTACCCGCAGTACTACATGAGTAAAAATAAGATAGAGCTTACACCGCAAATAAATGTAGATGCCATTCTGGAAGGCATGGCGGGCAAGTATATAAATGAAAAAGTAAGTACTGTTGACGGTGTCAAAATAGACTTTGCTGATGAATGGGTACACCTGCGTAAATCGAACACAGAGCCGATTATCCGAATCTATACCGAAGCGCCAACACAGGCCAATGCAGATGCTCTTGCTGAGCGTATTATTACTGAAATAAAAGAAATAGCAGGAATATAAGTTTTCCGTTATAATACATGATAAACCTGCGGCACTGCCGCAGGTTTATTTTTTAAACCACTTATAATACAGCATGCCCAGATATTCATGCATTGCTTTTTCTGTATAAATAATTTTTTGTGCCGAAGGCGTCCATGTGTAAAGCATACTTTCAGCATCGTGCTTAATGTAATAATCGGCAGGAGCCGCTACAGGGTTTAACCCTGCCTGCTTAAATGTTTGTATGGCGCGCGGCATGTGCGAAGCGCTTGTAACTACTATTATTTTTTTATCTGTCCCCGAATATTTTTTTACAGTCATTGCTTCTTCCCATGTTGTTTTGGGATGCAGGAGCATTATAATGTCATCTGCTTTAACGCCGAAGGCAATGGCTGTCTGTGCCATCAGTTCTGCTTGGGATACTTTATTATCTTCTGCATAACCCGAAGTTATAAATTTGCATCTTTCCATTTTATTATAAATGCGTATGCCTTCCATCAGGCGGGAGCGGGCCGTACCCGAAAGCCTGTGGATAGCAGTTAGCGAGCTGTCGTTAACGTGGCCGCCGCCAAGCACCATAACAGGCGTACCCATTGGCACTTTTGGCGTATCAAGCGGTTTATATTGCTGCTCAAGGTTGCGCATAAGCCATATTGGCAACGGGCTTACAGAAAAGACGAATAACTCTGTAATAGCAACTATTACCAACAGTCTCGCTGTTTTCTTGCGTTTTATGGCATTTAATACCAGCGCAAAAAGCAGCAATATCCAAAACAGGTATATAGGGCTTATCAGCTTTTCCATAGTTAGGGTTATGGTCTGTAAAGTTAAAAAAAATCCTGCCCGTATCGGGCAGGATATAAAAATCAAAAACAAGTCACAAAAAACGTTATTTTACAATAAGTTTCTTTACAATTCCTTCTTGTGTCCTTATCAGGTATATACCCGATGCCATTGCAGAAGTATCGAGCTTAAGCGCCTGCTTTTCAGTGTGAAGCAGTTTGCCGTTTATATCATAAACTTCAATATCAGCAGCACGGTTAAAGTAAGCCACTCCCTGCACTGATGGGTTAGGGAATACATTAAATGTTTTAGGCAGGGCAGTAAAATCATCTGTGTTTAAGTTGGTAACATCTACCTCATATATTGTAAGCGTACCGCTTATTTCGTTAGCTACAATTATATAATTTTTACCGTCAGGGCTATCTGTATCATTAATAAAAGTGATGCCTTCCGGGCCGTGGTCGCCTTCATAGGCTGTAGTGCTCCTGTTGTTCTTATAGTCGGTAAATACTGCATTTGCAGGGTCGGTAACGTCATATACCATAACGCCGCCAATCCTTTCCAGGCTTATAAAGGCAAAAGTACGGTTCAGGATAGTGGCTACCGTTACACCTTCCGGCTCAGGGCCTTTGGCACGGCTACGGCCTTTTTGTTCGTTATCCTCGCTATCAGCATTAAATATAGGATTGAAAGCAGGAGTCATGGCAGTGTACATCTCGAAATCATCGCCACTGTCAAACACTATTTGTTTAGTATCAGCATTGAATATAGAGAATGAACGAGAACCCACACAGTAAATTTCTTCAAACTGAGTGTCGTTGTCTGTGTCACCGTCAAGGTTGGTAACCCTCATCCTGCCAGCGTTGTGGCTCTTTTTAAGCATTGCAGCCTGCGGGAACTCAGCAGCATCAAGTACATAGCCGTTGTTGCCAATGGTTGTCCTTTCTTCAAAGCCGTCATATTCTTTTTCGTCACCTTCGTTAGCGGTTACAATATAGTTTACACCATTAACGCTGTATGAAGCAACAGCGTCCGGAATATAATAAGCATTTATAGGCCAGTTGGCTATAAGTATTTCACCGTTATTATCAGAAATATCAAAACCATTGCCCGGCAGGCTCATGTCTTTAGTGCCAAGTGCCCAAACATCGGCTATGCTTATGTTGGTTAAGTCTATTTCTGCAATGGCGTTATTTTCCTGTAGTGTTACCCATGCTTTTTGCGAGTCGGCGCTTACGGCAACATATTCAGGTTCAAAATCCTGTGCCATAGTGCTTTCGGCTTTCAGTTTCCTTACACCCGAAGCTATAAGGGCAGCTTCCTGAGCATTGTAAGCATTAAAATCAAGTGTGGTAACGTTAGCATCGGTTAGGCCAGCCATACCGCCTGTAACATCTATTACACTTACAGAGCCTTCAGGGTCTATGCTATAGTCGCTGTTTGGTTGTCCTTCGTTAGCTGTAATTACTTTAGTACCATCTGGAGTAAAAGTAATATTATCCGGCAGTGCGCCAACAGTTACCTGGCTCTGGAACTCGCCATCTGCATTAAAGAATACTACTGAACCATTAAGGTACTCTTCTGCATTTGGAGAAGCCACGGCTACCATACCGTTCTTAACTGCTACGCTGGTAACCCCACCATAGGGGTTCATGTCAACAGAGTTGATTACTTCCGGAGACTCAGGGTTAGAGAAGTCTATCACATCAAGGAAACCTGCCACAGCACTTGTAGTGAAAAGCCTTTCTGTAGCCGGGTCATAAGCCACGATCTCGCAGGTACTTGAGTTAGTGCCTGATGGGTCGAAGCTGCCAACATACTGAAGCTCTATATCCTGAGTTGGCTCTGGTGCCATACGGTCGTTATCTGTAATATAAACCGTTGCAAATGTTTCACCCGTAATATTGATATTTACAGGGTTTTCAAGGCTTAATACAAAGTATTCGGCATGTTGCTCTTCCTCTGTATCGTCAATTACAGGTATGGTTATAGTTTGCGTAAGTTCGCTTGTTCCTGTAAACGTAAGGGTAGTGGTAGTATATGTAAAGTCATTACTATCGGCAGTACTGAAAGGTGCAGCCTTGAGTACTAAATCAACCGAAGCATTTGATGGGCCTGCAAGGTTTAGCACTATGTTTACGCTTCCTGCCGCTTCATCTGTTACAATAAATTCAGATTCGAATGCAATTTCAGTATTATAAGTAAAGCCGTAAACGTACTCACAAGCCATAGTAAGGCCTGCTTCATCTTCAATATTATTGATGGTAAGTTCGTAAGAGCTGCCACCTTCAAATGCAGATGAATAAGTAAGTGTTACCACATTACCGTTTACAGCAGCACTTGCAAGGCCATTTATACCTGTATAATTTGCAATATCAGAAGCTGAAGCTGCCTCCAGTTCGTTATTGAATGTAATCGCTATAGTAGTGTTGTTTAGTACACTTATATCCTGAACATTTGGCGAGCTTGGGAAGTTCCATACAGGCCATGTTTGTGCCGGCGTACCTGCTGCAACACCCACCCAGTTAGCAGAATTAAGTATGGCAGCTTTAAGCTCGGCAGGAGTACCTTCCGTAGTACCGTTATAATAAGCATTGGCAGTATTTCCTGCATCATTACCCGGTGCTGTGCTAAGGTTAACAGCACTAACGCCATCTGCTAAACCTGCAGGAAGCATAGAGTTGCTGCCGCTGCATTCAGTATTAGTAGTTAGCCATGCATTAGAGCTCATTGCCGTAATATAGTTTGGCATGGCAGCCGAACCTGTATATACAATTACCTGGTCTCCGCCCGAGCTAAGCCCGAAGCTGTTACCTGTAACCGTACCTGTATTAGAAAGTAACGCATCTGTTTGTATTGTAATAACAGATCCTGCCGGCACACACTGCGTGGCAGTCCACATAATGGCTTCGGCACACTGTGGTTGTGCATTTGTGGTATATTTAGAGTCGGTAAGGTAAATAAAAGTACCCGGGGCAATATCTACAAAAGTAATAAGCGCCACTTCATCTTCTGTAGAAGAAGCATTCATCCTGTATGCTACAACAGCCATATCGCCCGCAGTAAACTGTGTTTGTACCGCAATAGTAGTAAAAACTGAAGACTGCCCGGTTGCAACAACATTATCACTAAAATCTTCTACCATGTTAGGCAGTAAGGCTACATAATACTGCTGCCCGTTAAGTAAATCTGCGTCAGGTAGTATTGTAATGGTGTTATTGGCAAAAGTAGTTGTAAACGGAACTATAGCGCCCGAAGCATTTTCAAGGCGAAGCTCTACTAAAGAAGCCGCGTTTGCTGAAGTTATAGGGCTGTTATCCGCCATCCTTACATTTTCATTGAAAGAAAAAGTAGGCATAACATCTACCGGAAGAAAGTTAGAAAGGTTAGCCGGGGTTATGGTAACCATAGGGGCTGTAGTATCTGTAGTACCTTCCATTGGCGTACCGATAACTGTAATGTTATCAAACCTGTTATTACCGCCAGAGCCTGATGCATTAGCACCTCCAAAGTTTATCTTAAGGATAAAATCAGCATTGTCTTCAGCGCCTTCAATTCCTGAAAAATCAAGCGTTACAATACTGAAACTTGTTGTAGGGTTAAAGGTAGTTGTTGCCAAACCTGCACTTGTGTAGGTAACACCACCATCTAAGCTATACGAGTAGTATTGCTCTGTAGCACCCGAGTTTGTTCTTGTAGTGGCAAAGCTAACCTCTATGTTTTCATAACCTGTTGTAGGAAATGCAATAAGAAAATCGCGTGAGGCACTTGGGTTGCGCGGTCTTAATGCATTACCCTCTGTATCGCCGTTTTGTGCGTTTAAAAGCGAGCCTTCATCTACACCATCCATATAGCCTGCGCCTGTACCGGGATAGGTTATCTGTGCAGTACCGGCAACAAGAGAAAGATCTGAAGCTACTGCTGTAGTAGTAACACCATCCTGTACAGATGTGTTGAAATTCCAGTAATGGATAAGCATTTCAGAAGGTACCGGTGTTGCCATAACCGCAAGGTTATCAAACCTGTTGTTACCGCTTCCGCCAGCAGCGTTTGCACCGCCAAAGTTAATCTTGAAGATAAAATCGGGGTTGTTGGCAACGCCTGCAATACCCGAAAAATCTACGGTTGAAAGTGTATAACTTTCTGTAGGGTTAAATGTGGTTGTGGTTAAACCTGTGGTACTGTATGTAGCACCGCCATCAATACTGTAGCTGTAGTATTGTTCTGTAGCGCCAGAGCCTGTTCTTGTTACTGCAAAAGTAACCATAACATTCTGGTACCCTGTTGTCGGGAAAGCAATAAGCAGGTCGCGCGTGTTGCTTGGGTTTCTTACCCTTAGCCCGAATCCGGCTTCGGCTCCCATTTGCGCATTAAGGATATCACCTGAAACATCGTCCATATAACCGGCACCTGTGCCCGGATAGGTAATAGATGTTTCCCCTGTGATAAGGGAATAATCGGCAGGTACATCTGTAAGGGTGCCGCTTACGGAATTAAAGTTCCAGTAATGCACCAGATCCTGCGCTGTTGCAGCAAATGTTACTAAGCAGAAAGCCAGTAACATAAGTGCTTTTTTTAGGTAGTTGTTCAACATGATTTAGTAGTTTGTTAATAATAGCTACAAAAATCAGTGTTGTATTTTAATTAAAGATTAACTAAAAAGGAATGCTGTATTAACATCTCCTGTAATGTGTTTTCTAAAAGTTAAGAATTCTTAAGGTAGTAATACAGGGCCAAATTTTATCAGCCAAAACCACCAACCTATTGCTGCACCCAACGGCCCCGCGAGTATAAAGGTGAGCCGTTCTTTCTTAGGAATGATGTAAAAAGTTACCCATAATAATATTACGGCACCCATAAATGCAAAAAGGAGTGCTACCGACCAAGAAGGCCAACCAAGCATTTTTGCAAGTTTTGGTTCGTCTCCGCGAAGGTTTGCGCCACGGCCGCTTATATAAGCCGGAATTGAACCAAGCAGGTTAAATATTTCGCGCGACCAAAAGAAGGCAAGGAATACAAATATCCATTGTTTAAAGGAAATCCCCGTTGCTATGATGTCTTTTCGCCTGAACCATAAAAGTAATGCACCGATGCTTCCTGTGAGCATAGTTTGCAGTGGGCCTCCTAATGTTATTAAAAATGATTCCCATCGTTTGGGATAATATTTATCTTTGAGTTCGTCAAAATGTTTTCGTTTGTCCGAATCCTGGTCTTTTATTGCCTTCTTGTTGTCTTTATAATACTGTTTAACCGCCTCTATGTTTTTGCTATCTGAATAGTTTACGTATGCATAGCCTAAGTGCGGATTAAAACCTAAAGATTTGGCAACAATATAATGCCCGCCTTCATGGCTTACTGTACCGATAACAGTTGCGAGTACAAAACCGAGCGTTAAGTAAAAGAATAATTTTGGATGGAATTCTAATTTCACAGCATCTTCATTTTGCGATATACAGGATATTGCATATGAGATTTCTCATAATATTCAGAGTGGCGGTATATCCAGTCGAGTTGTGCTTCGGGACTGGCTGCAAATTTATTATCCTCTGCTTTCTTTTTTTCGAATTCTGCTCTTAAGGCTGCATTATCTTTAAGCAGTTGCGCTGCGGTATCCTCAAACACATAAGCAGAAAAATATTCTTTCTGTTGCAGTATGGCATCAAAAAAGTTCCAGTTAAAGAAAGAATCAATGCCCTGCGGCTCCAGCATTTCAACAATATATTTTACACCGGGCTGGCTGGTACTTACTATATAATCTCCTTTCCTGAACTTTACTGTTTCATAGCTTTTTTCTACCTGAACATTACTGTGCGGGTAATGCCCTTCATAAGGATAAGATGAGGTTTCATAACTTTTAATGCGGTAACTCTCCACTTTAAATTCGGCATCTTTGGTTAATTGCTGCATTTTTATGCCGTTCAGTTTTAAAAGATCAATTACTTCCCACCATTGCTGCGGAATGATATACTCTCCCGGAATTTCAACTTTTACAATCGGTTTGTATTCGGTATAATAGGGAACATCCTTTTTAAATGGTTTGCTGCGGTCATAATACAGCCTGTCTGCACCTGTAACTTCGCTCTTTTTATAACCGCCTTCATAACCCAGGAAAGGGAATTGTGTTACCTTTTCGCGGTCTGGTTGCCATTGCAATGTATAGTTTAGCGAAGGTTTAAATTGATTGAGGTTTTCGTTGCGCAGTGTTTTTATCTTTTTACTATTCTTGTCTATGTACAGCAACGATTCCAGCATATACTCATACGTAACCTTTACCCGTGCCGGATATTCCTTTAGCATATGTGTTTCGGGCATAGAGCCAGGCACATTAAACAGCGAGGCATAACCGGTAGAATAACGCGGATGATCCATAAACTTATCAAAACCGCCATCCGGCATATCATCATGTACATTTACATAAGGCGTTGCCTCAATGCCTTTATTTTTAAGGGCAGCCAGTACTTCAGGCATCATTTCATCTGTAAAAAAATCGCCGAGTTTACTGCCCAGCTTTTGATGATGTGTTTCAATATAGGTGAGCGTGTACTGGTAGTCGGCGCCATTGCTTACGTGGTTATCTATAAAAATATCCGGCTGTACTTTATGAAAAATTGCTGCAAAGCTGCGCGCGTTGCGGGTATCGCACTTAACAAAATCACGGTTCAGGTCATAATTACGGGCATTACCGCGAAAGCCATAACTTTCGGGGCCGTTCTGGTTGGCGCGGGTATGCGGGTTGCGGTTAAGCGCACCGCCAATATTATAAACAGGTATATTTACAATTACCGTGTTTCTTGGTGCTGCAATTTTGCCTGTTGCCAAATCGCGGTACAGCATCATTGTAGCATCTATACCATCGGGTTCGCCGGGGTGAATGCCATTATTAATGAGAAGTACTGCTTTTTCTTTATCTATTTTATCAAAGTCAAATACCTTATCAGGATTATAAATAACTATATGTAATGGCTCGCCACTATCGGTAAGGCCCATTTCCTGCATACTGATGCTTTCAAAACTGTTATCCAGTTGCTTAAAATAAGCAATAACCTCATTATAGGTGGCAGTTTGGTTGCCATTGCCTTTTTCGTATGGCGTTAAATACATATTTTTTTGTGCAAAAAGATTAGCAGAAAAGATAAACAACAGGAGCAGGATTCTCATATACATATTATTTTACCCTGACAGAGTCAGGCACCAGTATGGTATAATCACCGCCGTTACGCAATACATCGCGCACTATGCTCGAACTAATGTAAGATGTTCTCGCAGCCGTAAGCAGGAATACCGTTTCTATTTTACTAAGCTCCCGGTTGGTGTGGGCAATAGCCTTTTCAAATTCGAAGTCGGCAGGGTTACGCAGCCCGCGCAATATAAATTTAGCGCCTACTTTCTGGCAAAGGTCTATTGTTAAGCCTTCATAAGTAATAACCTCAATTTTAGGTTCATCCTTAAAGGCTTCCTCTATAAAACGCTTGCGCTCTTCTATGGGGAACATATATTTCTTTTCGGCATTTACACCTATGGCCACAATTATCTTATCAAAGAGCTTAACGCCTCTTTTTATAATGTCATAGTGGCCTAATGTTATCGGGTCAAACGACCCTGGGAATACTGCTGTTTTCATTTATCTTATTTCTAAGCAGGCTATATTTTCATATTCTGGTTTTTCTATAAAATCAGAAATTATTTCAGCCTTTTGGTTAATTATTTCTGCAATATAATTTGTTGAGGTATTACCCAACCTGAGCCATATTATTTTAGGTGGATGTCCTTTTATACTGCATAAATCAAAAAAGTCAGAATCAAAAGTAACAATTGTATAGTCATTATCTTTTGCATACTGCCATATTGTAGTATCCCATGCATTTTCTAATGCAAGCTGCCTAACCTGTTGTGCCTCGTTAAAATTGTGTTGTATGCGCGAAATAACTCTAAAAGAAATATTCTGGTCAAATAAAAGTTTCACGAAGCTATACTTATTTTATGTTCTTTGTCTGCCGCATAGGCAAAACATGCCTGTATCTGCTCTTTATTTAGTTCCGGATAATCTTCTATAATTTCTTCAACAGTCATGCCGCTTGCAAACCAGCTTAAAACATCATATACAGCTATTCGCGTACCCAAAATAACAGGCTTACCAAACCTGATATTCGCATCTATTGTTATGTAGTCTTTATAATTTATCATAACTCATTTTTTTACTTATTCCTTAAAGCCAGTTGTATGGCATTATCAAATAATTCAGGCAGTGTAATACCCGCCTCGCGCGCCTGTTGCGGCAGTATGCTTTCTTCGGTTAAACCCGGCACGGTGTTTACTTCTAACAGGTGTGGATCGCCATTTACAATTATATATTCGCTGCGCGAAAAGCCTTCCATTTTCAGTATCTGGTATACCTTTTTTGCTATTGCAGCTACTTTTGCGCTCATATCATCATCTATCCTTGCAGGGGTTATTTCCTGCGACTGCCCAAGGTACTTTGCCTCATAATCAAAAAACTCATTTTCAGATACAATTTCTGTTATCGGTAGTACCTTAACTTCGCCCTTATAGTTAATAACACCTACCGAAACTTCTGTTCCGTCAAGAAAACTCTCAATTAATATCTCGCTATCCTCTTTAAAAGCTTTCTCTATGGCAGGCATAAATTCTTCCTGCTCCTTAACTTTAGAAATACCAAAACTTGAACCGGACTTATTTGGCTTAACAAAGCAGGGCAGCCCTATTTTACTTAATATACCCTCAACATCTATTACATCGCCCAGGTTTATGTAATGCGAAACCGCAGTTTTTATACCATAAGGCTTTAAAACGCTTAGCAAATCGCGCTTGTTAAAAGTAAGCCCCGCCTGGTAAAACCCGCAGGATGTTTGCGGTATGACCAACAGCTCCAGGTAGGCTTGTATAAGCCCGTCTTCACCCGGTGTGCCGTGTATGGCATTAAAAACCACATCAAAAGTTACCTTATGTCCGTCATGGTCAACCGAAAAGTCGTGCCTGTTTACAGGGTATTCATTTTCATCATCATCCACCATTACCCATTTTTCTTGTAATATATGTACCCTGTATGGATGGTATTTAGACCTGTCGAGCGATTTATAAACAACATTACCGCTTTTAATTGATATTTGGTACTCGCTGGAGTACCCGCCCATAATAATGGCAACATTTTTCATTGGCCTGCGTTAGTGTTAGGTTTGTTAAACACAAAAATATCATTATTTATTCAAACTTATAAGTTTGGTATTATTTATATCTTTGCCAAAATTGTGGATACATGAGCCTAAAGAATTTCCTGAAGAGTAAAACTTTTGTCATACAGCTTGGCATAGCCGTAGGCATTATTATAATAGTAGTATTTGCAGCCCTTAAATGGCTGGACAGCACTACCAACCACGGACAGGAAATACCCGTGCCTAACCTTGCTAAAATGTCGGTTGAGAAAGTGGGTACAACGCTTGAAGCGATAGATCTTGAGTATGTAGTACTTGATACGGTAGATTTTAATAAAGACTTTCCGCCGTACAGTGTGGTGCAGCAGGACCCGCTGCCCAACGTAAATGTAAAGGAAAACAGGAAGGTGTATATAAAAGTAAATGCAGGTGGATATAACGACATACGTGTGCCCGACCTCGTACAGAAAACTTACAGGCAGGCTTTACCAACATTAAAAGCCGCCGGGCTTGATGAAGGTAAAGTAACTTATAAGCCCTATCTTGCTAAAGATGTGGTGCTTGAAATGTCGCAGAACGGCAAAAAGCTAAAAGCAGGCGACATGGTAAAGAAAGCAAGTAAAATAGACCTTGTGCTTGGCGATGGTAAAACCGGCTATACCGAGGAAGAAGAGGATACAGACAGTAACGCACAAGACACAGAAATCGTTGAAGAAAATTAATACCATTATAGAGCAGCAGGAAGAAGACGAACTGTACGAACATTTCCGTTTTGAAGCAGGTAAGGGGCAGGCACCCCTGCGTGTAGATAAATTCCTGATGAACCTTGTAGAGAACGCCACCCGCAATAAAATACAGCAGGCTGCGTCAGCAGGTAACATTTATGTTAATGATGTTCCTGTAAAATCGAATTACAAAGTTAAGGCTAATGATGTGGTGCGCGTGCTGCTTTCGCATCCGCCTTATGAATACCTGCTTGAACCGGAGAATATTCCGTTGGATATTGAATATGAAGACGACCAGTTGCTTGTGGTAAATAAACCCGCAGGTATGGTTGTGCATCCCGGGCACGGCAACTATTCCGGCACGCTGGTTAATGCACTGGCCTACCATTTTGAGAACCTGCCCATGAACAGCAGCGAAAGGCCGGGGCTGGTGCACCGTATCGATAAAGACACGTCAGGGCTTTTGGTTATTGCAAAAACCGAGCAGGCTATGGCACACCTTACGCGCCAGTTTTCTGAAAAAACAAGCGAGAGGGAATATATAGCGCTTGTTTGGGGCAATGTAGAGCAGGATAGCGGTACAATAGAAGGCCATATAGGCCGCCACCCTAAAGACAGGATGCAAAATACGGTTTACCCCGATGGCAGCGAAGGCAAGCCTGCTGTTACACACTACAAAGTTATAGAACGTTTTGGTTATGTTACCCTTGTTTCGTGCAAGCTCGAAACAGGGCGCACCCACCAGATACGTGTGCACATGAAGTATATAGGGCACACACTCTTTAATGATGCCCGCTATGGCGGCGACAACATCCTTAAAGGTACTACCTTTACTAAATACAAACAATTTATAGAGAACTGCTTTAAAGTATTGCCGCGCCAGGCACTGCACGCCAAAACACTTGGCTTTGAGCACCCTGTTACAAAAGAGTTTATACGCTTTGATACCGAGATACCTGCCGATATGCAGGAGTGTATCGAAAAATGGCGTGTATATTCTAAATCGCGTGAGTTTGAGGGGGATGAGTAGCTTCCCAGTTAATTTTTTTAACGTTTAGTGGCACAATTCATGCTTAAAATTAAGTGTGAAAAACAGGATATACATATATTTAGCCGGCACAATACTTTTAATTTTTCTGGTATTGCAATGTTCAGGCTGTTCCGGTATTCAGAAAGTAACCGACTCTATTACTAACCCAACAGCACGTGAAATATATAAAAGGGAGTTTAAAGACAACGAACAGGCATACAGCAACTGGCATGATGCTTATCAGGCAGCACTTAACGACAGTATTTCGGTAAACCTCCCCTATGTCGAAAAGGGGAAATTCAATGCGGATATTGATGAGGTTTATACGTATGACATTACACTCGAAGAAGGCGAAGTGCTTATTGCCGAAATTATAAAAGACTCTTCAGCACAACGGGTATTTATGGAAGTGTTAAACACTAACAGAACCAAATCCGAAAAAGCGGCTATAAACCATACAAGGCTTGAATATATACCTGAATCTTCAGGCACTTATAAAGTTATCATCCAGCCCGAAATTGCAGCCGATACGCCTTTTACTATTAGTATTTACAAACGCCCGCAATATGATTTCCCCGTAGCAGGAAAAGGCAACTCCGATGTAGGCAGTTTTTGGGGTATGGAGCGTGACGGTGGAAAGCGGCGGCATGAGGGTATTGATATTTTTGCCAAAAAGGGTACACCTGTTGTAGCGGTTACCGATGGTTTTATAACTTATACTGGCGAGCGGGGGCTTGGCGGCAAGCAGGTATGGCTGCGTGACGGATTGCTCGGTAAGTCTTTATACTATGCCCATTTAGACAGTATAGCCGTGGATGGCAGTGCAACTGTAAAAACAGGCGACACACTTGGTTTTGTGGGCAACACAGGTAATGCCAGGTTTACGCCTCCGCACCTTCACTTTGGTATTTACACCGGGCGGGGTGCAGTAAACCCGTTACCATTTGTTTTTAAGACAGATAAACCTGAAGTTTCGGGATTTACATTTAATTACAATGTTTCGCAATTAAAGGCAAAGGCAACGGCCAATTTAAGACAGGGGCCTTCAACTTCATTTAATGCTATCGGGCAGCTTACCGCTAATGATACAGTTCAGCTTTTAGGACAGCACCAAGACTGGCTGCATATTATTACGAGAAACGGGAAAATGGCTTTTCTTCACAAAAGCCTTGCCGGTGAAATAAAATAAAAAAGGACTGTATAGGCTTCCATTTCGAGTGTAACAACGTGAAGCTGAGAAATCTCAATGTGTAAAGATTTCTCCACAAGGTCGAAATGGAAACTTAAACAGCCCATTATATGGTCAATAGCTTATTAATTAATGCTTAACAAATTGCAGCTCAATATTCAGCTTTACTTCTTCGCCTACCAGTACACCGCCTGTTTCGAGTGCCGAGTTCCAGGTTAGGCCAAAGTCTTTACGGTTTATTTTTCCGGTTACAGAAAGCCCGGCCTTAACATTACCCCACGGGTCTTTTGCTACACCGCCAAATTCAGCATCAAGCGTAACGCTTTTAGTTACACCGTGTATGGTTAAATCCCCTGTTAGGGTGTAATAATCGCCCTGGTTTTTACTGAAACCTGTAGAGGTAAAGGTAATATCCGGATAGTTCTCTGCATCAAAAAAATCACCGCTTTTTAAGTGCCCGTCCCTGTCAGCATTACCTGTGTTTACCGAATCTGCCTTTGCGCTGAAAGTAAAAGAAGCGTTATCAAAGTTTTCATCATTTGTTTCGGCAGCGGCTTCAAATGCTGTAAAATTGCCTGACAGGTTAGTAAACATCATGTGTTTTACCTTAAAACCTATTTCTGAATGTGAAGGGTCAACCGCCCATTTTGTTGTGCTCATAACTATTATTTTGAAGATTTGTTAATTTATTAATTCATTAAAACTGCCTTAGCGCCATTGGCACTTCCATAAGTAAAATTTCTGCATCTTGGGATGCTGCTGTAATATCCAGCTTTTTGGTTTCCCAAATCCCAAGACCGTCGCGGCGGTTAAGGCTTATACCATTTATGGTAAAATCGCCTTCCAGTACAAAAGCATACACACCATTGCCTTCTTTCTTAATAGTATAATCAGTGCTTACGCCATTATCAAACTTACCCATATGGAACCACGCATCCTGGTGTATCCATACACCTTCATCATCAGCGTTAGGCGATAGTATTTGTTGCAGCTTGTTGTGCCTGTCGGCTTCATTAAGTGCTATCTGGTCATACCGTGGTGCAACATTACGTTTGTTGGGAAACACCCATATCTGAAGGAATTTTGTAAGCTTGTCTTTATTACGGTTATACTCGCTGTGAGAAATTCCGGTACCGGCGCTCATAACCTGTATATCGCCTTTTTTAATTACGGCAGTATTACCCATGCTGTCCTGGTGCTCAAGGTCGCCTTCCAGCGGAATGGAGATAATCTCCATATTATCGTGCGGGTGGGTGCCAAAACCCATACCGGCCTCTACACGGTCGTCATTTAATACCCTAAGCACGCCAAAATGCATCCTTTCGGGGTTGTGGTAGTTGGCAAAACTAAAAGTGTGATACGAATCGAGCCAGCCGTGGTTAGCATGGCCGCGTGTTGCCGCTTTATGCAAAACTGTATTTTCCATGATTAAAGATTTTGTGTTAGGTAAATGATTATAACCTATTGGTTGCAAAGGTTCAATTTCATCAATACTGTTCTTCAGGGCGCTGCCTGCCGCAGCAGTGGCAACAAACATACCTGTACCCATAAGTCCTTTTTTTATAAAATCTTTCCTGTTCATACCGTTGGTTTTTTAAGATTAACAGTACAAAGTTAGCATGCACAAAAAGCCTGTGCATTGAACTGGGACAAGAAAAGCAGCTGTCAGCAATTAGCTATCAGAAAATATTGAATAGGGATAGAAAGAGAATTAATTACACCTCTTTATAGATTAAAGTTATATTGATTGCCTGATTACTTTTGCATGACACCTGATAGCTGAGGACTGATAGCTGTAAGCTAATGGCTTTTTGCCAGTTTGGCGCGTACTTTACTTAAGAATTCGGCTGATATGCCAAGATAGGAAGCAATGTAATGTTGTGCCACACGTTGCGGTAGGGTGGGGTAGTGCTCTAAAAATTCGATATACTTTTCGGTTGCTGATTTTGCTATGGTATTAAAAAGCCTGTTCTGGGTAACGGCAAGGTGGCGTTGCAGCAGTATACGGAAAGCCCTTTCAAAGCGCGGCGCTTTTTCAAAAAGGGTTTCTTTAGCTTCGGGGGTAAAGATAAGGAACTCGCAATCTTCAAGGGTTTCTATAAATACGCGGCTTGGCTCATTTTCATAAATACTGAACGAAATATCGCTTATCCATGAATCTTCTACGGCAAATTGCAGTATCACTTCAGATCCGTTTTCATCAATATAGTATTTACGCACGCATCCTTTCACTACATAAGCCTCAAAATTGCAAACCTCGCCTTCATGTAGCATTATCGTTTTTTTGGGCTCGGTGCGGACTTGCAGCAGCGAATTGAAAATAGTAAGTTCTGCATCGCTAAACGTAACATAGCGGCTTATACTTTTATTGATACTGCTGTAGCTTTCCATACTAGGTTGGGGTTTCTACAAATATAATAAAAGGCAATAAAAAAAGTGCCCGGGGGCACTTTCTAAACAGTTGCTGCTGTTTTCTTTTTTAGTATTGCCGCGACTAAAAGCGATATTACTATGCCAATGGGCAGTATTTCTATATAGGTGTACAAAGCAGCAAATAGTGGATAATCCTCATAAAACTGCTCATATTCTTTTATCTGTGAAACTTCGGTGGCAATTTTCTCAGCGGGTACGCCAGCCGCAGCAAGCGACTGCCCGTGCATTTCGGCCATTTTAGCCCAGAAATTATCCAGTATAAAATAATACTCTATAAGCCAGGTTACTACATAAATTGTAGAAGCGATTAGGCTTATATATAACCCCATCAGGAATGCCTTTTTAAATGTGATTATCCCATTGTTGTATTTGTCGCGGTAATTTTTAACCGCCACAAAAATGAGTGATAAACCAAGCAGCATAGATGCGAAGCCATAATACATGGCGCTTTGCATATCTATTGCTTCGGGAAAGATAGTGAATACGATAAAGCCAATAATACTGATAAAGCCCGCAACCAGGCCAAAGGCCCATACATTTTTTTTCATAATAGTTTTGTTTTTGTTTTACAACAGCAAAGTTGCCTTAGTTACCGTTTACAGCACTCATACTTTTGGGTGATTCTTTATCATACAGGTATTTTAATACTAAAGTATCAGGCTATAATACCCATTTGCCTCGCCTTTTCCACCGCCTGCGTGCGGCGTTTAACTTCAAGCTTTTCATACAGTTTAGAGGTATGTGTCTTAACCGTATTAAGCGATAAAAACAGTTTACCCGCAATTTCAGCATTGCTCAGCCCGGTGGCTAAAAGTTCCAGTACTTCTGTTTCGCGTGGGCTGAGGTTTAAAGATGCAAGCGCTTCTTTATTGCGTACAAAATCATTTGTGTGTTTAACATAAACAGTTTTTTCTACCACTACCACCTCTTTTTTTGGCGTTGCAACTTTAAGGGCTATCCATATGCCAAGCGCTGTAAATATTACTGCTATTATACCAAAGTATATATCCTGTGCATGGCTCATAATAAGCAGCCTTATTTCGAGCCAGCGCATAACAAACAGCAGCAGGGCAAGCGCACAGCCGTAAACAATTACAAGTTTATGTTTCAAAAAAAATGCCCTGAACATATGGTGGTGTTTAGGGCAAAGATAAAATTATTTTTGTTCTTCAAGTCCCAGGGTCTGCCGCAGCAATTGCTCAAAAACAGGCTCTGAAGGGTAAGGCATATCGGCATTAACAAAATTACCTTCGGGGTCTATAAGGATAAACCTCGGTATACTCTCGGCATTGTAGTCTTTACTAAACTGCTTTTCGTTATTAATATGAAGTTGCAATACCGATTTTGACTTTGTTTTAGCCTCTACCAGCCATTTATCAATCCTGGCATCTATACTGGCTGCAATAAACTGTGTGTTATTGTTTTTATACTTAACAGCCATTTTTTCAAAATAAGGTGACTGGTAAACACATGGCCCGCACCAGGTTGCCCAAACGTCTATCGCTACATATTTACCACGGAAGTCGGCAAGGCTTACAGGCTGGTTATTCATTGTTACAGCATCAAACAATGGCGCTTCCATTCCTTTGGATAGCTTGTTTATAATTTCTTTTTTATAATTTATAATGTTGTTGTAACGCTCATTTTTAAACATTGCCGTATACAGGCCTGCAAGGCTGTCGCGCTCTTTTTTATCAGAGGCTTCTTTAATACTTTTTTCCAGTTGCTTAAAAAGTATTTTGTCTTTAAAGTCGCCTTCGGGCATTTTTGCAATAGCACGTAATGCTTTAGCGTTTTCACTTACATCCTCTGTATCCGCTTTGGTTATCTGAGACGAAACATAATTAAAATACTCTTCGTTACTTAAAAGCCCCTGCTCATTAAGCGGTACGGTTTTTTTCATTTCTGCAATTTCAGGGGTTTCTTTCGTTTCCTTATCAGGATATAAAGCTGCCCTCTTTTTCAGGAAATCTTCCCAGAGGTTAAGATAGGTGAGTGTTAGTATCTTTTTGTTCTGCGTTTTAAAGTCGTCTCTCGGCACATAATTATCAACTGTTTTAAAGTTGTCAGACTCGTTCATCTTATCCTTCCATTCGCTAACCAGTTCATCAATTATACGCTCTTCATCATCCAGGCCAATGTTTTCTTCAATATAATAGCTTACGCTGCTCCAGCTGTATTTATTATCTTTTTTGTAGCGGTTTTCAGCAAGGCGGGTTCCCGTTACTTCCGCATCGGCTGCCTGTCCACGTTTTGTTACAGCAATGTGCAGGCTGTCGTTGCTTGACATTGCAACATTGATAGCTCCGGCTTCGCCTATCGCAACCTGGTATATATCCAGCGGCATATTCTTCTTTATCTCATAATGGAATTTATTATCTTTAACATCTATTTCAGCAATAGTGTCGTTAATAAATGCGTCACGAACATAGAGCTTATTAATAGGCGTATCAGAGTCTATTGTACCGGCAATTATAGTTTTACCATACGGTTGCATTACATCAGGCGTAAGGGTATAAGCCAGTAATCCGCCAAATACAGCAAGAACCCCAACAAGCATGGCTGCCCTTTTAGGTGTGCCAAATGCAAGTTTAAGCGTTTTGTGCCTGTACCACTGGAAACCAAAATATAATACAATAACAGAGCATAATAAACTCACTATTGCCGAATAGGTAAACCAGTATCCGAGTTCGCTGCCCTTTTTATATGTTGAAACTTTGCCAAGCAAATCTATTGGGTACCACTCCGGTACTATGCCCATCGCTGTAAGGAAAAGATAAGCAAGCAGCAGGAAGAACCCCACAAGTATAGACCATATAAAACTTGGCATTATTACCGATATCATATACTGGAATGCGGTAAGGTACAACCCGGCAATAAACAGCCTTGCGGCAATAAGCAACGCGTCTGCAAGAGCAGGGGTAAGTGCAGCGTTTTCAGGCACTCCATTTACCATTGAGGTAATCCACCCAAAAAGATAGCAGCCTGCAATAAGCGATATTATAGTGATGAGGTTTGCTGTAAGTACCACGGTAAACTTAGAAAAATAGATGGATGCCTTAGTTAAAGGCTGGGTTTCCATAAGTTGCCATCCTCCGTTCTTATGGTCAAGCTGTGTTATCCTGCTTACCGTTATAATAATCATAAGCGGGAAAAAGAATGTAGCAAAAGGGTCGAGGCAGTTTTCTATAAATTTTATATAATAGTTATAAGGCAGCTGGTTGCGCTCCTGCATTAGCTGTGTAAGGTTTACTATAGTTAATATAACAGGTGAAATAACACCTAAAATTGCCGATGTTACATACAGCCCTGTGCCTTTTTTCTTTATGTGTTCGGCTTTTAATGCCGTAATGAAGTTTTGCATTGGTTTTGTTTTAGTTGGTTGTACATTAACGGATGAGCGACATAAACCATTCTTCAAGACCGTTGAGTATCTTAATTTCATAAATGCCCGCACCCGACTCTACAAGCTTTTTGGTAAACTGCGGAATCTCTTCGCGGTTTGGCAGCTCTAAAATAACCTGTGAAGTATTTTCCAGCATTGCGTCCGGGTATTCCGTTAACAGCTTTTCGTGCCATTCGGGTGCATTGCTCAGGGTTAGCTGTATCTTGCAAACACCCGAAAACTTTGAAAGTTCTTCAATAGTGCCTTCAAATTTTAGCTTGCCATGGCTTATAATACCCACATGAGTGCACATTTTTTCAATTTCTGCCAGCAGGTGGCTCGATACAAAAATGGTAATGCCTTTTTCTTTGTTCAGTTTTACCAGCAGTTGCCTTATATCGCGCATACCATTAGGGTCTAAACCGTTTACAGGCTCATCAAGCAGCAATATATCAGGTTCGTTAAGCAGGGTTATGGCAATTGCCAGCCTTTGCTTCATACCCAGTGAGTATTGTTTTACCTTTCTTTTTGCATCAGTAACAAGATCAACCAGTTGTAATACTTCTACAATGCGGCTTTCGGGTACGTTGCGCAGCTTTGCAATATATTTAAGGTTATTATAACCGCTAAGGTGCAGGTATAATGCAGGGCTTTCTACAAGCGCGCCTACATTATTAAACACCTGTGGCAGCTGTTCTTTAAGCGGCTTACCGAAAATAGTTATAGCGTTTTCCTGTTCAGGCAAAATACCTGTAAGGAGGCGCATAGTAGTAGATTTACCCGCGCCGTTAGGCCCTAAAAACCCGTAAATGGAACCTTTTGGGATATTAAGCGAAACATTGTCTAAAACTTTCTTATGTTTAGAAAAGCGGAAGTTAAGTGCATGTGTTTGTATTATGCAGTCTGCCATAATAGTTAAGTTGGTGGTTAAAGGTTTGCTAATATAATAAATTGCCGCCGTATCTTGTAATAGTTAGCCTACGGTATTATATTTGAAGTATAAACGCAGAAAATGAAAATTGTTATATCTCCCGCCAAAACACTTGATTACGAAAGCAAGCTGCCCACCCGCAAACATAGTGTGCCCGCTTTTTTGGAGCAGTCTGAAACAATACAGGAAACCCTGAAGGAAAAGTCGCAACCGCAGCTTATGGAGCTTATGGATATTTCTGATAAGCTTGCGGAGCTGAACTGGCAACGCAACCAGGAATGGGAAACGCCGTTTACAACCAAAAATGCCCGACCCGCCGTTTATGCCTTTAACGGAGATGTTTATACAGGCCTTGATGCTTATACTATACCCACATCTAAACTGAATAAATTACAGAATACCTTACGGATACTTTCAGGGTTATATGGGCTGCTTAAGCCATTAGACCTGATACAGCCTTACCGTTTGGAAATGGGCACTAAACTGGAAGTAGGGGAGCACAAAGATTTGTATGATTTTTGGAAGAACACTGTAACCGAAGCGCTTAATAACGAGCTGAAGGATGATGAGCTATTCCTTAACCTTGCCAGCCAGGAATATTTTAATGCCGTTGACGAAAAAGCACTTAAAGTACCGGTTGTAACCTGCGAGTTCAAAGATTATAAAGATGGCAAGTTGCGCATGGTTAGTTTTTTTGCCAAGAAAGCAAGGGGGATGATGGTGCGCTACATACTTGATAAGAACATCCGTTCACTAAAAGGCATAAAAGGTTTTGATTATGAAGGGTATCGTTATGACCCTAAGCTATCGGATAAAACAACACTTGTTTTTACAAGATAAAAAAAGGCTGTCTATATTTAGACAGCCTTTTTTTATGGAAGTTTTTCAACTAAATAGTGGTAGTTGTAAAACAGGCCATCGTTGCCTATTGTAAAGCGCCATTCAAGCATGTTCTCATTAAGGTAGTCAACCATATGTGCTTTGCCGGTTTGCCCGTTAAGGTTTAGTGTAAGTACATTGCCTGTGGTTTGATAGGTGCCTTCTGCATACAGCACTTCAGGAAAGCAGTTTTCATAAACATCAAATGTGCCATCCTCAAAAAATGTGAATGTGTAAACATCGTCAGCGGGTTCATCAGCATCACAATCTACATCATAAGCCATGTCATTTAAGCTCAGCCCTACCGTTTTCCAACTGCCAACTACGCTTCCTGTATACGGATTGCGTATGCCGTTATTATCTACAGGGTCATTGTCATCAGAACTGCAACTGAAAGCAGTAAAGGCCATTAATAATATAATAAACTTTTTCATGTCAAATATTTTAGATACTGCTAAGGTAATTTCTGAATTACTAACATGTGGTTAATTACTTTGTAAAATAATCTTAAAAAACAGTTTCAATACGTAAACTTCAGGAAGAATAAGTATAATGAAAATCTATACAGATATTTTAGTTGTTTAACTTTCAGAATTTTAATGGGCTTTTATTAAAGTTATTATATAATATTTATCCAGTTTTGTAATATGCGCTTACCAAAAGGCGTGAGCACAGATTCAGGGTGAAACTGTACACCACGCACATCTAAAAAACGGTGTCGCAATGACATGATATTGCCATTTTCATCTACAGCAGTGGTTTCTAAAACATCAGGTAATGTGTAGGTATCGGCACACCACGAATGATACCTTCCCACCGTTAGCGGGCTGCTTAAACCCATATACAGCGGCTCATCATTCACAGTAAAATCAATTTGTGAAGCAACCCCGTGATGCACCTGCTGAAGGTTTATCAAAGAGCCGCCGAATACTTCTGCAATAGCCTGCTGCCCCAGGCAGATGCCCAATATGCTTTTTGTGTCGGCAAACTTTTTAATTATGGGTTTTAGTAACCCTGCCTCATCAGGTATACCGGGGCCGGGTGAAAGCAGTATTTTAGAGAAGGGTTCTACATCGGCAAAAGTAACTTCGTTATTGCGTAAAACCGTTACATCACAATCAAGGTCTTCAAGGTAGTGTACAAGATTATAGGTGAAACTGTCGTAATTATCAATAACAAGAATTTTTGCCATAGTATTTTAATTATATGCAAAAGTAAAAAACATTTAAGCCGGATATTAATAAAATTATAAATCTACTATTTTAGTAGAGTAATGTGTCGGTGCAAGTATTTTTTTCTTTAAATTTGTTAGGAACTAATAACTTAATAAATGTTTTTAAACCTTATGCACATGGCCTGCAACTGTTGCCCTCTACTAATGAGAGGCTTTTGCCGTTATGTAAATCGGGTTTAAAAACCGGTACTTTAACAGCTAAGCTTCTCAGTAATGAGAGGCTTTTTTTGTTTATTAATTATTTATATCAATATGCAGCAACATCCTGTTTATACCGCAAACCAAAGACAGCAGGCCAATCTTCCGGATAAAGAAGCAATAGCCGTTTGGATAGAAGATTTCTTTGAATGGCTTTTTTGCATTGGCAGCGAGTATTGTGACTACAATTATTTTGAAGCGAAACAAAAAGCCCTCGAAAGTATACTGAGGGAACAGCTTGCGCTTTCAGGGTATCCGAAAGATAAAATAAGCACATTCAATCACTTCCTGAATGAGAAAACGATTTTACTTCATCAAAAACTTGAGGACGACCTTAAGGCTATTTTTGAGTTTGACCCCGCCGCAAAAAGCAGGACAGAAGTATTGCTTACCTACCCCGGTTTTTTTGCCATTGCCGTTTACCGCATAGCCCATGAGCTATGGCTAAATAATGTACCGGTACTGCCGCGCATGATGAGTGAATATGTACACAGCAAAACAGGCATAGACATACACCCGGGAGCACAAATTGGCGAGCGGTTTTTTATAGATCACGGCACCGGTATTGTTGTTGGCGAAACAACAGTTATTGGTAATGATGTGAAAATGTACCAGGGCGTAACGCTTGGTGCGTTAAGCGTTAGCAAAGCCGATGCTTCTGTTAAGCGCCACCCTACTATTGGCAATAATGTAACCATATATGCCAACGCCACCATACTGGGCGGCAATACTACTATTGGCGACGGCTCGGTTTTAGGTGGCAACGTATGGATAACCCACTCGGTACCACCGCACTCGCTGGTGTATCACAAAAGTGAAGTAGCCATTAAAACGCGTGAAACTTTTCCTGAACCTTTAAACTTTGTAATATAATTATCCGAATATATATGAAAGCAAATTCAATTTTAGAAGCCATAGGCAAAACGCCGCATGTAAAGATCAATAAACTTTTTGGTAATCATGATGTATGGATTAAGCTGGAGCGTAACAACCCCGGCAGCAGCATTAAAGACCGTATTGCACTCGCAATGATAGAAGATGCCGAAGCTAAAGGATTGCTAAAGCCCGATAGTGTTATTATAGAGCCTACATCGGGTAATACGGGTATCGGCCTTGCGCTGGTTGCTGCTGTTAAAGGCTACAAGCTCATTTTGGTTATGCCCGAATCTATGAGTGTAGAGCGCAGAAAGCTGATGTCTATATACGGCGCACAGTTTGAACTTACACCACGCGAAAAAGGTATGAAAGGCGCAATAGAAAAGGCTGCTGAGCTTACCGCAAATACACCAAATGCATGGTCGCCAAGCCAGTTTGATAACAATGCTAACGTTGAGGTACATAAACGCACAACTGCACAGGAAATTCTCGCTGACTTTCCGGATGGGATAGATTATATGATAACAGCTGTGGGTACCGGGGGGCACATAACAGGTGTTGCTGCTGTATTAAAAGAAAAGTTCCCTAACCTAAAGGTATTTGCGGTTGAGCCGGAAGCATCACCCGTATTGAGTGGCGGAGCGCCGGGCCCGCACCCTTTGCAGGGTATTGGTGCAGGGTTTGTACCTTCAATATATGAGAGCGTACTGATAGATGGTGTTATAACCGTTAGCAGGGATGAAGCCTTTGATTATGCCCGTCAACTTGCTGCTAAAGAGGGTATATTGGCCGGTATATCTACAGGTGCATCTTTAGCGGCAGTGAGCAAGAAAATAGCTGATATACCCGAAGGTGCAACTGTGCTTACATTTAATTATGATACAGGTGAGCGTTACCTTTCGGTAGAAGGTTTATTTTAAAATCAGGTATATATAACAATAAAGCCCACCGCAAGCGGTGGGCTTTATATATCAACTTAAAATTCGGAAATTAAAACTGAAGGTTTACTGTCAGTTCAAAGTCATCATAAATTACATTGTCACCAAGTCCGTCAAAGATACTGCCTGATTTATACTCAATACCATACTTAGTCCTGTCTACCTTAAAAGATGTAGTAGCAGAGTTTTTGTTTACAGTAAGGTCAAACGTTACAGGTTTGGTTATGCCTTTAATGGTTAGGTCGGCAGTTACGGTATAAACATTGCCGCTTTTAGGTTTTACAGAAGTAAACACAAGGGTAGAGGTGCCATATTTGTCAGTACCGAAGAAATCGGCTGCTTTAAGATGGCCTTCCAGTTTTTCTTTACCTTCACCGGCTTTAAGGTCGGTTACTTCAATAGAGTTCATGTTAACGGTAAAGCTGCCGCCTGTAAGCTTGTTGTTTTTAAACTTAAGTACGCCATCTTTAAAGTCAAGCGTACCACTGTGCTCTCCGGTAACTTTTTTACCTACCCATTCGATTTCGCTTTTGGCAGTGTTGATCTTTTTGTCCTGAGCCGAAGCGGTTATAGTGCCAAGGGCAACTACCAGTGCAAGTGCAATTGATTTTAAATTCTTCATTTGTTTTTACTTGTTAAAATTAAATTAGGTATTGAATTAAATAGTGATAAATAGTTCTTGTTTAGGTTTCCTTACCTTTTTAAGGTTTTGGAAGTTATCATCGCTGTGGCGGTAACCCACCGCTGCAATTACTGATGTGGTAAGCCCTTTGTCATTAAGGTTAAGAATTTCATCTACCTTGTTAGCATCAAAGCCCTCCATAGGTGTACTGTCTATTTTAAGCACTGCGGCTGCATTTATAAGGTTAGAAAGGGCGATATAAGCTTGTTTGCCTGCCCATGATTGATTTTCTTTTTCATTCCGGCTGTCGATAGAACCTTTAATCATGCCTTCAAAATCTTTCAGGCTTTCTTTCTCTACATTACGTGTCTCGCTTATGTTGTCCATATAATCTTCAACATGCTCATCGCCCAGGTTTTTCTCCACAGCAAAAATGAACAGGTGAGAGGCATCGGCAAATACATTTTTATTATTGCCCATAGCAGCCTCGGCAAGCTTGTTTTTAGCTTCGTCACTTTCTACCACCACAACCCTGTATGGCTGTAACCCGGCAGAAGACACACTTAGCTGAACCGCTTCTTTTAGCGTTTCAAGGTCATTATTACTTACTTTTTTAGAAGCGTCATATTTTTTGGTGGCATAGCGCCAGTTAAGGCTTTCAATAAAATCAGTCATAAATTTTTTGTTTTAATTATCCCCTGTATTTTTCAAGGAGGTTATTTAATAAATGTAGTTCGTCAGTTTCAAGATTAGCTGCATAGCTGTTTTCATGCGCTTCAACTTTAGGGTCAAGCTCTTTTAGCAGGGCAAGGCCTTTTTCAGTAATGGTTATATCCATTTTACGCCTGTTTGCCGAACACACTTCACGTATTACAAGGTTTTTAAGTAAAAGCTTATCAACGAGCCTTGTTGTATTGCTGGTTTTGGCAATCATACGTTCTTGTATTACGCACATGTTGGCAGGCTTACCTTTTTGCCCGCGCAAAATGCGCAGTACATTAAACTGCTCCGGCGAAAGGTCATAAGGCTTAAGCAGCTCATTAAAACTTTCAGACAATATGTTTTGTGTGTATGTTATATTCAACAGCGTTTTTTTGCCAAGTGGCATTTCCGTTGTTGATTTTATAGCATCTTCAATCTTCATAATTGTAAATACAAAATTTGTATGTACAAATGTAATATATTTTATTATTGTATATACAAATGTGTTGTTAAAAAATGCTTAAAATTTTTTAGCGCTTATTTTTTGGTTAATTTTATCATTCAGAACATAAGAGATAAAATGACGAATTATTTAAAAAAAATTGCCTTGGTATTGCTTTTAATTGGCTTTACTGCGTGCAAAGGCGAGAAGGAATCAACTACTGAAGAACCTGCGCCAAAACCAATTAAGGTTTATAAAAAAAATGGCATAAGTGTAAAAGCATATGACTACTCGGGACTTGAATATTTCCTGACAAAAGAGAATGACACAACTTATGTGGTTAACTTTTGGGCTACATGGTGTGTACCCTGTATAGAAGAGCTTCCGCATTTTGAAAAGCTTAATGCAAAGTATAAAGATGATAAAGTAAAGGTAATACTGGTGAGCCTCGATATGCCTAAGATGGTTGAGAACAAGCTATTGCCATTTATTAAGGAGAACCAGCTTAAGAGTGAGGTGCTTTACCTGCGCGACCCGGATGCCAATTCCTGGATACCAAAAGTTGATTCAACCTGGAGTGGGGCTATACCCGCCACACTGATTTATAACAGGGATACCCGCAGGTTTTTTGAACAGTCTTTTAGTTATGAAGAGCTTGAAAAAGAAGTAAGCCTTATTAAATAATAAATCATAAACAATTAATCATAAGTATATAAAATGAAGACAGTAAAATTTTTAGGACTTTTTATAGCAGCCGGCCTGCTTGCAGCCTTTACCATTGCTAAACCTGCCGCAGGTTATAAAGTAGGCGATGTGGCTACCGACTTCAGCCTTAAAAACGTTGATGGTAAAAAAGTATCATTAAAAGATATGAAAGATGCCAAAGGCTACATCGTTATTTTTACCTGTAACCATTGCCCGTATGCTCAGGCGTATGAAGACAGGATTATTGCACTTGACAAAAAATATAAAAAACTGGGTTACCCGGTAGTGGCTATTAATCCTAACAACCCGGTTAAGCAAAAAGATGACAGTTTTGAGAAAATGCAGGAGCGTGCAAAAGAAAAGAAGTTTACATTTCCGTACCTATTAGATGAAGGGCAAAAAATATACCCACAATATGGCGCAACCAAAACACCTCATGTTTACATATTGCAAAAAACCACAAAAGGCAATGTAGTAAAATATATTGGGGCTATTGATGACAATTATGAAGATGCATCTGCCGTAAAGGTAAAGTATACAGAAGATGCTGTTAATGCTCTACTTAAAGGCAAAGAAGTCCCGGTAAAAGAAACAAAGGCCATTGGCTGCTCTATTAAAGCATAAACGAAAATTTTTAAATGGATTTATCTCAAAACGAATGGTGGGAACAGGCACAGCAGGATGAAAATGCCGTTATACTGGATGTGCGCACCGAAGACGAATGGAACCGTGGTATTATACCCGGTGCAATAAATATTGATATTTATAAGGGACAGGGCTTTATTTATCAGGTAGAAGAACTTGATAAAGACAAAAACTATTATGTGTATTGTGCTGCAGGCGCGCGTAGCGGGCAGGCGTGCAACATAATGAACGAGCTTGGTTTTAAAAATACTTATAATCTTGCCGGTGGTATTTCCCGGTGGAGCGGGCCTGTCACCATGCCCTGATGTAAAAAAGCAACCTTACGGGTTGCTTTTTTATTTTTGGCTATAGCCACTTAGTACTTAACTATCAACGCTAACTGTAAGCACATTTTTTTTCGGAAATCTTAGATTTAATATCAAGTAAATGTATTTGTTGTTATTTTTGATAAAAGCATTTTTATGTCAGCCGATTTAAAATTCTGGTACCTGAGAGACCATAAATTGTTCAGGACACTCAGTTTTTCGCAGATAAAGCAGTTATGCATAATAACCGGATATAAAAAAGCCGGTAAGGGCGATATCATCTATTTTTCTTCTACAGATGTACCCCGTATCTTTTTCCTGAAAAAAGGAAATATAAAAATTGTTTCGGTAGATAAATCAGGTAAGGAAATGATTAAAGATATTATCCAGAAAGGCGATCTTTTTGGCGAACTTACCCTTGAAACCGACAGTGAAACCTATGAATATGCACAGGCACTTACCGACGAGATAATAATTTGCAGCTTCCTGCTTTCCGATTTTGAGAACCTGTTGCTTAAGCATCCTGAGCTTGCATTATCCTACACCAAATTTGTGGGGCTGCGCATGCTTAAATGGAAAAACAACTATACTAATCTTATCTCTAAAGATGCTAAGGCAAGGCTGCTGATGTTCTTAAAAGACTGGGCAAAAAAAGAGGGCAGGGCCGAAGGGGAGAAAGTATATATAGAAAACTACCTTACCCAAAATGATATTGCCCAGATTATATGCACCTCAAGGCAGACAGCCACACAACTGCTTAATGAGCTGGAAGAAAAACAGCTTATTACCTATACCCGCAAACAAATTATAATAAACGACTTTACCGCTTTTGAAAAATAGCAGGTTAATTATTATGCTTCTAAATTTTCTCTCTGGAACGTATAAATCAATTTTATTGACTTTTTTTACACTGGATGTAAAGTAGCCGACAAATTGCTGCTTACCGATGAAATAGCTTTGTATCATTAAACCCGATGATATGAAAAAAGCTATTTTTTTATTTGCATGTATATTCACCCTGATATCATGTGAAGCAGAGGGCGAACTCACAAGGTCGCTTCCAACCGTTGTAATAGATGAAACTGCCACTCCGTTGTTTGAAGGCAGCTTTCAGCCTACCTCGGGTATCAATGCAACGGGGAAGGTAAAAATATACCTTGAGAGCGGTATCCACAGGCTTGATTTTGAAGATTTAACCGTATCAAACGGCCCCGACCTTAAAGTGTACCTTTCTACCGCTGCGTATCCGCAGCAGTTTGTAAACCTCGGTAACTTTAATGCTAATAATGTTTATACCATCCCGCAGGTTGTAAATGTTTCAGATTATTCCCATGTGCTTATACACTGCCAGCAATACAACCATCTGTTTGCTTATGCACCATTACAGCCAATACAATAATTATGAAACGCTTATTCCTTTTATTTGCTTTTATGGTGTTACAATCGGTAGCGGTTTTCCCGCAGGGTTGCAGTGATGCCGGTATCTGCTCTTTAGACAGTTACGTGCATGATAACAACACATTTAAAAATATCATTTCTATAAGCCCGGGTTATGCTGTAGGAGATGCAGATGTAACTTACTTAACCGGAGCATTGTCTTACACAAGGATTGTAAACCCTAAATGGACTTTAAATGGCAGGGTGACATACTCGCAGGCAGAGGGCAGCTTTGGTACCCGCGGACAGTTTGGTGATGCTTTTGCAACCGCTGCCTATATAGTTAAACAGAAAGAACTGAGCCATTGGATAGTAAATTTCGGAGCTAAGTTTCCGTTTACACAGTCTAACCTAAAAATAAACGGATTCTCCTTACCGATGGACTATCAGGCAAGCCTCGGCACTTTTGATGCGCTGGCGGGTGTAAATTATGTGTATGCTTCCCTAAGCCTTTCTGCCTCTGTGCAATATCCGGTTATAAACATTAATAAAAACTCTTATATAGCCGAATTTTCGGGAACAGACGACTTTACCACTACTAATTTGTTTGAACGAAAACCCGATGCACTGCTAAAAGGGGAATATAACTATAGCATAGGCAGGTTTAATATAAGGCCATCTGCATTGTTTATATATCATTTAGATGAAGACTCATATGAGGATATTTTTGGTAACAGGCAGGAGATAAACGGCTCAGAGGGATTAACCGTAAACGGGGCTTTGGAAATTACATACAGCGCTGATAATAGAAACAGCATAGAGCTTTTAGCGGCTACACCATTTGTAGTACGCGAAGAGCGCCCGGACGGGCTTACAAGGGGTTTAGTACTCACTATTTCATATAACTATAAATTTTAAATAAACATGAAAAAATTAATTGTATTAATGCTTCTGCTGGCAGCCTTGCCGGTTGCAGCCCAACAAAAAGTAAATACAGATAAACAGGGTATAGCGGTTTCGGGTTATGATGTTGTAGCCTATTTTACCGAAGATGCAGCACGCAAAGGCAATAAAGACATTTCTTTTAAACACGAAGGGGCAACATATTTTTTTGCTACAGAAGCCAACCGCAAGCTGTTTACAGAAAACCCTGAAAAGTATCTGCCACGTTTTGGCGGCTGGTGTGCCTATGGTATGTCAGAAGGATATAAAGCATCTACAGACCCGAAAGCATTTACCGTTTATAACGGCGTGCTCTACCTAAATTACAGCCTTGGGGTAAGGGAAGAATGGCAAAAAAATAAAGATGCCCGTATTAAAAAAGCCGAAGCCAACTGGCCTGTGGTATCACAAGAATAATTCTCACACTTTAAACTATTTATAAAATGAAAAAGTATGTCTTTTTAATCGTGGCATTTTTATGTGCCTGTGCTTCTCAGGCACAAAACAAGGATGCTAAGCATTATAACCTGGAAAACAAGTTAGCCATACAGGGCTACGACCCTGTGGCATATTTTACTGCGGGCAAAGCCGTGAAGGGTAAAAAAGAAATTACTGCCGCACACAATGGTATAGTTTACTATTTCTCTACAAAGGCTAATAAAGAAGCATTTGTAAAGAATCCTGCCCAATATGAGCCGCAATATGGCGGATGGTGTGCCTATGCTATGGGCAGCAACGGAGAAAAGGTAGAGATAGATCCTGAAACCTTTAAAATAATAGAGGGTAAACTTTACCTGTTTTACAATGCCTACTTTAATAACACGCTGAAAAGCTGGAACAAAGACGAAAAGAACCTTAAGAAAAAGGCAGATGCCAACTGGAAAAAACTAACCGATAATTAACCTGCCATGAAAAATATTTTTATCTGGGTGTTACGGCTCACAGCAGCCATAATACTGTTGCAAACCCTTTTCTTTAAGTTTACCGGCGCGCCCGAAAGTATCTATATTTTCAGTACACTTGGTGCAGAGCCTTTCGGCAGGATAGGTTCCGGCATAATAGAACTTATAGCCGCTATTTTAATATTGATACCACGTTATACCCTTTTTGGCGCACTTGCAGGGGCAGGCACAATGGCAGGGGCTATAATGGCCCATTTGTTTATCTTAGGAATATCGGTGCAGGGTGATGGCGGAGAGCTGTTTGCACTTGCGCTTATAACTTTCTTTTGCTGTGCAGTACTTATTTACGTAAATAAGAATAAATTACTCATTATATTTAAAATAAAAAAATAGCTTATGCTTTTCCAGTCTGTTACACACAATCTCTCGCAACTTTCGGTGCTTTTAAAGCAAATGACCGATGATTTTTATACCATGCCCGTAACAGAATTAGGAGGGGCATCTGTAGGCGAACACATAAGGCATATTATAGAACTGTATGAATGCCTTCTGAGCCGCTATGATGAAGGTGTTGTAAATTATGACGACCGTAAACGTGATAAAATCCTGCAAAGCAATAAATCTGCCGCAACAGCGCGTATTGAAGTAGTATCTGCCGCTTTATTAAAACAGAATAAAAACCTGATACTACAGCAAAGGGTAGGCAGCACGATGATGGAGTTTGAAAGTAATTACTACAGAGAACTTTTGTATAATTTTGAGCATACCATACACCACCAGGCATTAATAAAGGTAGCGCTTATACATATAAAAGATATTGCCATATCTGAAGATTTTGGTGTTGCCCCTTCAACTTTAGAATACAGGAAAAATGTGCACAGTTAGTTTTGTAAGAGTAAACAGTAAAGTAATAATTACATCTAACCGCGATGAAAGGCGGGAGCGCCAGCCGTTGTTAACGCCACAAAGCGCAGTTATAAATAACAAAAAAATATTTTTCCCAAAAGACCCTCAGTCAGGAGGCACATGGTATGCAATTGATGAGTTTGCCAATGTAGTGGTGTTGCTGAACGGGGCATCCGGTAAACATGAGCGAAAGGCACAGTACCGCAAAAGCAGGGGGCTTATTGTTTTAGAGATTATAAGTAAACCCTCGCCATTTGCTTATTGGAAAATTTTAAACCTTGCAGATATCGAGCCTTTTACCATTGTTTTGTATGAAAAAGGAGATTTATTTCAGCTGCGTTGGGACGGACATATAAAAGAAGTACATGTTTTAAATGCGGATAAAAGCTATATATGGTCATCGGCTACATTATATAATGATGAAGTGAGGCAGCAACGCGAAACATGGTTCCAGGTATTTCTTTCTTCAGTGAAAGATATAACCCCGGCATTGGTAAGAGATTTTCACCAGTTTACAAATGCAGAGGACAAAGAAAACGGACTTGTTATAAACCGTGTCGAAGGACCTGTTACCCTGAGTATAACGCAAACTGCTATAGAGGCCAACAAGGTAGAGTTTGAATATGCAGACCTGATTGAAGATCAAAGCTTTAGTAAAACATTTATATCAGTTTAAAATTTGAGACTCTTTATACATAAAATACGGCATTGGGAGTATTGGCCTTTTTGGGCGCTGTATTTTCCTGTTTTTTTTATCTGGGCGTGGTATTCGCTAAAGGCACGTAACTTGTTTTTCTTTAATGCAGCCAACCCGTCCATGCGTAACGGCGGCTTTATTATGGACAGCAAGATGCAGATATACAACCAAATGCCTGCGGGCTGCTATCCTAAAACAATACTTATACCTGCTAATTCAGCTTTCGGTAAGGTAAAAGACTTACTCGAAGAGAACAGTATGGCTTATCCTGTTATTGCAAAGCCCGACATGGGGCTAAGGGGCAGTGCTGTAAAAAAAGCTGACAGTGAAGCGGTATTAGAAGCCTACCACCAAAAAGCAAGGTTTGATTATCTTGTACAGGAATTTATACCTTATCCTAACGAGGCAGGGATATTTTTTGTGCGTTTTCCGGGCGAGGACAGGGGAAGGATTACAGGTATTGTTGCCAAAGAGCTGCTTACCGTTACGGGAGATGGTACATCTACCATTATGCAGCTTGTAAGGCAGGACCCGCGGTTTGAAATGCAGTTGAGTACTCTTATAAAAGAAATGGGATGGAGGCTAAGCCAAATACCACAAACAGGCGAGAAGGTTAACCTTGTGCCGCTGGGCAACCATTGCAGGGGCGCAAAATTTACCGATGCAAGCCACCTTATTTCAGATAAGCTGAACGATGTAATTAATGCTATCGCGCTTAAGATGCCCGATTTTTACTTTGGTAGGTTTGATGTAATGTTTAATAGCTGGCAGGAGCTTGAAGGTGGTATAAACTTTAATGTTGTAGAAGTTAACGGGGCCGCAAGCGAGCCGACTCATATTTACGACCCTGAACATAGTATCTTTTTTGCATGGAAAGAACTGATAAGGCATATTGGCTATATGTTTAAAATAAGCTCACAAAACAATCGTAGAGGCATACCTTACCTTTCTTTTTCTGAAGGGATGGAGCAATACAGGCAGCACAAGAGGCTTGTAAAACAGTATGAAAAGCTATGAAGCCGCAAATTAAAAATACTGTAGCAGGATTTATAATTAGTTTTATAGGCTCGGTGCCATTAGGGTACCTTAATGTTATTGGCTATGGGATATATAAAGAGTACGGGGCTCTTGCGCTTACAGAATACCTCGGCGGTATCCTTTTGGCTGAGGCCGTTTACCTTTATGGTATCTTGTATCTGCTGAAAGACGTCGGTTTAAAAAGCGGACTCATTAAAAAGCTTAGTATCGCAAGTATAATATTCCTTTTGTTACTGGCTTTCTTTTACTGGCCTTCATCGCAAAACTACCAAAATGATGAGTATGCCCCTGCAAAAATAATTGTAATACCTTTTTTAACAGGCTTAGTGCTTAACGCCCTTAATTTTACACAAATACCGTTTTGGGCAGGATGGAACTTATATCTTTTAAGCAATAAATCGGTAGATTTTACGGCTAAGCTCAAACACTATTTTGTTGCCGGTGCAGTTACGGGTACCTTTTTGGGTATGCTGACGCTGGTTTTTTTACTAAGCGCAGTTCCCGAAAAAATTATAAGCCCTTCGGTACTGCAATATATCTATCCGTTTATTTTTATTGCGCTTGCGGCATACCAGTTATTTAAGCTCCTGAAGTTGCATTACAGGCAAAAAAGCATATCAGCCTGAATAAAGTATGTTTATTTACACGAAACCTTATTTGCTAAACTAAAACCAGCCGTGTTACATATTCTTTAGGTGTTGTACCGGTATGTTTTTTAAAAGCCCTGTTAAATGTGGCTTTGCTGTTAAAACCGCAGTCTATAGCTATCCCTATAAAGGTACTCTCTTTATGCTCCCCGTTTTTAAACTTATCAATTACAGCCTCAATCCTGTATTTATTGATATAATCGTTAAAGTTTAAATTAACCCCCTTATTAATTAACCTGCTCAGGTAATGAATATTCAGTTTCATACAGTGCGCCAGTTCTGGTAGAGACAGTTCGGGGTTTTCATACCACCTTTCCTGTTTCATCATTTTGTTCAGCATAATGATATCTTCATCAAAATCTTCGGTAGTATGCTCTTTTGTAATTTCATCTTGGCTTTCGTGTGGTACATAATCCAATAACGCAGAAGATACAACTCCTCGCAAAGCCGGTTGCCTGTTATTAAGCACTCCAATATTTTTTATTCTGCCCAGTGTCCACCCTTCAAAATGTAATACAGACCTCTCAGTATTCGTGTAGCCTTCAATAGCAATATAGTAGTTAAGCAACGCAAAAACTATAAAATACCACCAGTTATCTATATAGTTGGCATCAAAAATCAGGGAATATATCTCCAGTACCAACCATGCGCAAAAGATAAAAACCACTGCTGTTAAAAAATTGCGTATCCACACAAATGAAAAAGCATCTGCGTTGCTAAGGTAGTTAAGGGTTACTTTACGGTAAGCGTTATAATATCTAAGCGCTGTAATAAAGTAAACAAGCATGCTTATAAACCCCGCAGCCTGATACCATTCATCAAAATCACGGTCCTGCCCATCCTGTAAAAAATAATAGCCTTTATAAATAAACCTGTCATATATAAACATGAAAAGGCTATATGCTATATACAACAGCCCGGGGAGAAAGTGGATGTGATACTTTTTCCTGAACCTGAAACCGGGGTTAAGGAGGCTCAGTACATAAAAGAACATTACAGGCCCTAAAAAGAAAAGGTGCTGAAATGGCACGTAAAACATTATATCCCTGTATGGCTGTTGGTTGTACCATCCTGCAAAACCCAGCATCCACGGGCATACATATAAAAAGGATAGCAGCAGGAAAATACCAAGCCAACCATCTGATGCATATCCATCTTTTAAATAACGCCTAAGGCACATACCGCTATATACCAGCAGATGCACAAGAAATACTAACAGCAGCGAGCTGTAGAAGCTAAAATTAAACTGCATAGGCTACTTATTAAAGCACCGAAGATAACCTGTTCGTAATAAAGGTATTAAATTATCTGATTGCTGTGTAAAGCCAAATTGGTTTCATATTATAATTAGCTACCTGCTTTACATTGTGCCGGGCTAATTTAGCTGCATAAACAATAACAAATATGAGAACATTTATTCTTAGCCTTACCAAGCCTGTTGCGTTGCCGGCGCTGTGGCAGGATATTATGGTTAGTATCCCCAGGCTTATCTGCGGATACTTCATGGCATTTAATTTTGGCGCTGCAAAGTTTGGTATGCCGTGGTCTGACAGTAAACTGAACCTCGGTTTTTTTGAAGTGGCCTATTGGTTTCCGTCTGATGTAGCTGAATTTGGCGGCATCTTTGCGCAATTCCCTTCTTTCTTTGCATGGATGGGCGCTTTCAGCGAAGCTGTAGGAGGCCTCTTGCTAATGTTGGGTTTCCAGACAAGGATCGCTTCACTTCTTATCTTTTGCACTATGATGGTGGCTGCCTTTTGCCAGCAATTGCAAAACGGCTACTGGAACATGCTGCCTGCGCTTGGTTTCGGTTTTATCTGCATATATACATTTGCGCTGGGCTCTGGCAGGCTTGGCGTTGATTACTTAATTACTAAGAAAACCAAATAATGAAAAGGATAATTATTTTAATGATGCTTGCTGTAGTAGCCGCATCATGCGTACAGGAAGTAAAAAAGCATACGGTAACCTTTCGTTTAAGTGCTGAAGGCATAACACAGGGGAGTAGAGTAGCCATAAAAGGTACAGATAAGCCTCTTAGCTGGGAGCAGGATGTTGTAATGCCTTATGACAGTACATCTGGCTATTATACCGCCACAGTGACTTTTTATACAGGCTATTTATTTACTGAATATAAATATACTGCTAATGGGGTGTATGAGCTTGAAGGGCAGGAAAACAGGGAAGTAATATTTAATGAAAGCGGTAACACCGTAGTATCAGATGTTTTTAATAAAAGATAACACAATTTAAAGCAGTGCTGTTTCAGTATCGAAACAGCTGTCTC
>NZ_JAMWYY010000059.1 GCF_024305175.1 Flavobacterium sp. | reverse complement strand
TAATTTATTTAGAATAATTAAAAATAATTTGACTGGTGTTTTTTGGGCTGTTACCTTTGTACCCCGAAATATAAAACATACCCAAATGTATACTAACATCAAAAAATTCTTATTCATACTTTTAATGCTTGCCCCTGTGTTTTTATTTGCACAGGAAAGGGGAAGCATAAACGGTACTATAACGCTTAGCGGCGGTACACCTGCCGAAAATATTTCGGTGGCGCTAAAAGGCACAGCTTACTCTGCAGTGAGCAACGCCAATGGCGAATATGAAATTACAAACGTAAAACCGGGTAACTATACTATCCGTATTTCATCTGTTGGTATTACCCCTGCAGAAGATAATATTACTGTATTTGCAGGCCAGGCAGCCACTAAAAACTTTATGCTTGCCGAGAGCCAGGAAGAACTTGATGAGGTTATACTTGAGGCCAACACCAACAAGTTTAACAGGACTACCAGCGAGATAGTTTCTAAAATGCCGCTTAAAGATTTAGAGAACCCGCAGGTTTACAATACTATTACTGCTGAGGTACTTAAAGAGCAGGTTGTCACCAATTTTGATGATGCCCTTAAAAACGCGCCGGGTATAGATAAGCTTTGGGAATCTACCGGAAGGGGTACAGATGGAGCAGGTTACTACTCTTTAAGAGGTTTTCCTGTGCAGCCAACTATGGTAAATGGTTTACCTGCAATTACCAATGGCAGCCCGGATGTTGCCAATATAGAGCGTATAGAGGTTATCAAAGGCCCATCAGGTACTTTGTTTGGCAGCAGCCTAATATCTTATGGTGGCCTTATAAACGTTACTACCAAAAAGCCATACTACACTTTTGGCGGAAACCTTTCATACACAGGTGGAACTTACGGCCTTAACCGTTATACGCTTGATTTTAACACTCCGCTTGGCACAGAGAAAAAAGCTGCGCTTCGTTTAAATGCAGCTTATCATACAGAGAATAGCTTTCAGGATGCAGGCTTTAAGAAGTCGCTTTTTGTAGCCCCGTCTTTATCTTATGAAGTGAATGACAGGCTTTCTTTCTTTGTTAATACCGAATTTTTTAATGGAAGAATCACTAACCAAACCATGCTGTTTGTTGACAGGGGAACTGAGTTAAGGGTGACTAACATAGACGAACTTGGCTATGACAGAAACCGTTCTTACACTGGTAACGACCTGTATATAGAAACACCTACATTTAACATGCAGGGGCAAATGAACTACAAAATCAGTAAGCAGTGGACATCTCAAACGGTTGTATCACGCACTTCTGCAAAGTCAGATGGTTACTATTCCTACCTGTATGAAGGTACCCGTTTTTACCCTACTGTAACAGAAGGTATTGTTTTGGGCCGTTACATGAGTAAGCAAAACTCTGAAACATATGGAACGGATGTTCAGCAAAACTTTATTGGTGACTTTACCGTTGCAGGTATCAGGAACAGGATGGTTGTAGGCCTTGACTATTTTAACCGTAATGTAGTGAACAACAGCTCAGCTTATGTTGGCAATGGTGCTATATACATAGGTAATAACCTGCAGCAGTTTAATGAAGGTGTGTTGGGCATTACAGACCCTTCACTTTTTACTGATGACTCAGGTATTCTTAATCAGCCGGGTGTAGATGCACTTTTAGCAGACAGCCCAATCAACCCGCTTAAAACAAAAGAAGAAATATTCAGCGCTTATGCTTCAGATGTAATTAACGTTACACCTTCGCTTTCGGCTATGCTTAGCTTGAGGGTAGACCGTTTCTCTAATAAAGGAAGCAACAACAGCTATAACCAAACAGCTTTCTCTCCTAAATTCGGCCTTGTTTGGCAGCCGGTTCTTGATAAAGTGTCATTATTCGCTAACTACATGGATGGGTTTACCAATGTTGCCCCATCATCAGATACTTTTTCTAATATGGCGCCTGTTGCCAGGACATTCGAACCGGAACATGCAACACAGTTTGAAGGTGGTGTAAAGCTTAACCTTCTTAATAACAAAGTTTCGGCTACTTTCAGCTACTACGATATTAATGTAGATAATATGGTATATTCTGTAACCAGTACAAATGATGAAGGTGTACTGTCTACAATAAACTACCAGAACGGCGAACAGCGCAGTAAAGGTTTTGAAGCTTTTATAACGGCAAACCCTGTAGAAGGGCTTAATATTATAGCAGGCTACAGCTATAACGACAGCGAGCTTACCGAAGGTGATGCCGACTTTAAAGGCAGGAGGCCTGAAAGCGCAGGCCCTCAAAACCTTGCCAATCTTTGGGCAAGCTACAGGTTTACAGGCGGTGTGCTTAACGGTTTTGGTTTAGGCTTTGGCGGTAACTATGCCAGCGAAAACAAAATATTCAACAGGAATTTAGGCGGTACTTTTACGCTTCCTGAATATACTGTACTTAATGCATCAGCGTTTTATACTATGGATGCCTTTACCCTTACCCTTAAGTTAGATAACCTTGCAGATGAAGAGTACTACAAAGGCTGGAGTACAATCAGCCCGCAAAGGCCAAGAACTTTCTCGGCAAACATAACCTATAACTTCTAATAAGAAAATTATAACACCATCCCTGCCTTCTTAGGCAGGGATGGTGTATGTTATCAGCTGATGGCAGAGAAAAAGAAAAATACTTTTAAAAAAGCTGTATTCCAGATACACAAATGGCTCGGGCTTGTTTCCGGGCTTATTGTGTTTATAGTGGCGATAACAGGCTGTATCTTCTGCTTTCAGGATGAGATAAAGGATGCACTTTATGACTGGAGGAAGGTTGAGATGCAGGATAAACCCTTTGTACTGCCATCTGTATTGCACCAAAAGAGCAGGGAGCTTTTTCCGGGAGGAGATGAGCAGATGGTATTTTACGGGGGTAAAGACAGGCCTGCACTGGTGCTTCAGGCTGAAGGGGAGAAGTACTTTTATACTTACTTTAATCCTTACACAGGCGCCTATTTATATCGCGAAGACCTCTCTACCGAATTTTTTACCGTAATAGAAGAAATACACATGCACCTTTTGCTGCCCGAGCCTGTAGGGAAACAGGTAGTAGGTATAAGCACCATTATTTTTGTGATTCTCCTTATCAGCGGTATCATACAGTGGTGGCCTAAAAAAAGGAAGCACCTTAAAGACAGGCTTCGTGTTAAGTGGAGTGCCAAGTGGCGCCGAATAAATTATGACTGGCATAATGTTACAGGCTTTTATATAGCCCTGCTTGCGCTGGTGCTTGCATTAACCGGGCTATCCTTTTCATATGAATGGATGCACAAAGCCATGTATGTTGCAGGTAACGCAGGTAAAGACTATCCTGAAGAATTGCAAACACCTGTAGTAGATACTACCCTCACTGCAAATGGTAAAACCCACGTGCTGGATATTGCCCTTACAAGCATTGCAAAAGCAAAACCGCAAAGCGAAATGTTCTTTGTGTGGAAACCTGATGAAAAATCGGCAGTGGTAGCGGGTGCATACCCAATGGGGCTGCGGTTTGAGGGGCAGTCTAATATGTATTTCCATCCGCAAACGGGCGACCTGCTTAAAGAGCAACTGTATGAAAATAAAAGTGCAGGACTAAAGTTCCAGGAAATAAATTATGCGCTGCATACCGGCCAGTACTTTGGCCTTACGGGGAAAATTATTGCATTTATTGTGAGCTTTTTAGCTGCGGCACTGCCTGTTACCGGCTTTATAATGTGGTTTGGCCGTAACAACAAAAAGAAAAAGGCAGTAGCATGACAGGCAAAAAGAAAAAGAGCCTTTTTAAAACATGGGTAGGGCGGGTGCACCTATGGCTTGGCCTTGCAAGTGGTTTAATGGTGCTTTTTCTTGCTGTAACAGGCTGCCTGTATGTTTTTAGCCAGGAAATTACTGACTGGCTGCGCCACGATGAAATGTATGTACAACAGGTCAAAGAAAAAGCGTTGCCCATAAGTGACGTGTGGAAATCTGCACAGGAATTTATTGGAGAAGACACACCTATCAGCAATGTAACGGTACATAATAACCCTGAAAAAGCGCTTGTTTTTACCGTTTATGAGCATGGAGAAGGCTCAGTTTGGTATTTTGAAAATATAAAGTACTATTACTCTGTTTATGCAGATCCTTACACCGGCAAAGTGTTGGGTGTGTATGACGAAGAGCTTGATTTCTTCAACATTGTAAAGATGCTCCACTGGAGCCTGCTGCTGGAAACAGAAATAGGGCAACCCATAATAGGGTGGTCTACCTTTATTTTTGTGGTAATGCTCATTACCGGGATAATACTGTGGTGGCCCAAAAACAAGGCAGCACGAAAGCAACGCTTTACTTTTAGGTGGAAAGACAGCACCAAATGGCGCCGCAAGAATTATGACCTGCATAATATACTCGGCTTTTACATAAGCGTAATAGCACTGATAATTGCTTTTACAGGTATGGTGTTTGCCTTTACCTGGTTTAAGGCAATTGTTTACGTAGCTGCATCGGGTACTGTTGTTGCGCCTGAAGTTGTAAAAGAGCAATCAGTTGTTGTCGATCGAGATAAGGATGCAGCTTTCAATAGGGCTTATGCAATTACCAAAGACCGTCATGATATGGCTGCGGCATTCAGGCTTACTCCGGCTGCAGATAGTACAGGCGTTATAAATGCCTATGTGCAGCAGCATGAAGGGGTATATTACAAGCTGCACAATATACAGTTCGACCAGTACAGTGGTGAGCTGCTCTCTGAGCGCAGGCATGAGGAGAAGAATTTTGGCGAAAAGCTGATAACGGCAAACTATGACATACACGTGGGTGCCATACTGGGCATACCCGGCAAAATAATTGCTTTTATAGGGAGTTTTATATGCGGTATGTTGCCTGTAACAGGTTTCCTGATATGGTATGGGCGAAAATATAAAAAAGCGCCTGCCGAGAAAAAGAAAAATCTGCTGGCATTTATAAAAATAAAAAAGGCTGTTACTACATAAGCAACAGCCTTATTGCTATACCCTAAAATGGTATAGCGTATTTTTATTTGTTAAGCACAACCGCATCGCGAGACCATGTTTTCACATCGGCCACCCTGCTGTCGGTATAATCCACTTCATTTAGTGTAACATTGTTCCAGAAAAACCATTTTCCGGTTTTTATTCCGTTTTCATATTCACCTAAAGCCTGCTTGGTTCCGTCTTCATTAAAAGATATCCATTTACCGTGCAGCTTTCCGTCTTTATAAAAACCTTCCTGCTTTACATTACCGTTATCATAATAGTATGTAGCTTTAACCATCTGGTTAACTACTTCATATTTTGGCTTTATTTCCTGTGCTGACAAAACGCCCGCAGACAACATCAATGCAGCTATTATAATCTTTTTCATATCCGTTTTGTGTTTAGTTCATAAATTATCTATAACAAATATAAGAAATTAATTTACATTAAATACATGTTCGCTTAACAATTTGGTAACATTGAAAATAATTTAACATTTCTACGTCATTGGCTTATTTCGTTATATTAGCCAGATAATTACCTCATTCTCATGAAAAAAATTATACTCATAGTTTTAACTTTCTTATTTACAGTTGTTTGTGTTGCGGGTAACGGGTTGACTTTTAACCTTGCCGAAAACCAAAAAGCTGAAAACACTTATTCTTTTAACCTTGCCGGGAGCAGCTCTTTTCACATAATTGTTGCCAAGAACCGCGATTCGCGTGACTATGATGTTATCCCTTTTTTCTCAGACAGCTCGGGTAACGTTATTAAGATGGCACAAACATCAGTAACCGATAAGCCCGATTTTACAGCAGCACATATATATAATGGTGCTATTACGGCTATATCACAAGGCAAGGGGGAGCTGCTTGTTATTGATTATAACATTATGAATGGGAGTATCTCTCATAAAAAGATTGATGGCTTTGATGAAGCGGTAGCCACTTTTTTTGATGATAACAGGACACTGATTTTGCATGAAGTACCAAAGGGAGATGACCTGGTGCTTCAAATTATAAAAAATGGCAGCGAAATTACCACCATACCCGTACCGCTGGATAAAGAAACAGCGACAGAATATTATGGTATGATGCGAATGGGCAGTGATGTTATTAATACGCAGGAGTACGTGAAGAATAGTTCGCTAAAACCTACACGTATATATTTAGAAGACAACAGCATTATTATTGCAAATGACGATAAGGTAAACCATACTACCAAGGCGCTTATAATTGATAGCAAGACAGGTAAAGCAAGGTTTATGCAGTATGAAGTATATAAAGAAAATTACAAGCAATTATCATCTTTTATAAGTGGCAACAGGCTGTTTGCCATGAATAGTAATAAGAAGGCTTTAACAATAAATATTTTTGCCATTGCAACCGGCGAGAAACAGGCTTCTTTCTCGCTAAGGGAAGAGCTTAGCATGTATATGGGTGGTAAGGATATTGATAAATACCTGAATAGTATCCATAAAAGTGATATGAAGCCAACCCTGACAGTTAACAGGTTTGGCAACAACTACAGCCTTCGTGTAGATGCTGTAGATATTAATACTTACTATTATTACGACTGGTGGTTCTTTCATAATTTCATGTGGCAGCAGCAAATGATGATGCAGCAGCAACAGCAAATGATGCAGAACCATATAAGGAATATGAATATATACCGCGGGCCCAGCCAGGATATTTATAATGTGCCGTATTTTGTTTTACCTGCAGAAGAAGACTTATCATTTACCATTCCGCTTGATGGTAATTTGAAACTTATGGAGCAGGGCTCTGACAGTAATACTGATTATCATTATGTTGATAAGCAGGAGAAGACGAAACAGTTTTCAGAAAACAAGTCCATAAAAAATTTCAGTGCGTGTTTTGGTGCTGAGTCAATATCTTATATTTATATGGATAAAAAATCAGATGTCTTTACTATAGACAGGATCGACTACTAAATTGCCCATTCTGTTGCTGATTTACTTCAGCAACTTGTCCAGCATATCATGGATGTTGCTGTCAGAAGGGCGCGGTGCATCTGCTTTCACTACGTTACCTTTTGGGTCTATTAATATAAAACGCGGTATAGATTGTATGCCATAAGCCGTAATGAAATCAGATTTCCAGTCTTTATCGGCAATCACCTGAACGCCATCCAGGTTTTCGCTTTTAACCATGTTCTGCCACTTTTCAAGGTCTTTTTCCTTATCTACAGATATGCTTATAAAGGCAATGTTTTTGCCCCTGTATTTTTCCTCCATTATTTGCAGGTGCGGTATCTGCTGTTTGCATGGCCCGCACCAGGTAGCCCATACATCAATATAAACATACTTACCTTTAAAGTCAGAAAGGGTAACTGTTTTACCGTCAACACTCTTAAAGCTGAAACCCGGCGAAGGCTTACCTTCCAAGCTTCTCACTTTTGCCATCTCAGTAATTTCGTCAGGCAGGTTTTTATTTTGGATGCCTATAAAGATGTTCCTTACCATGTTTTTGTAAAAGAAATTGTAGTTGGATGCATTCAGCCTTTTCTCCCAGTCAGCAGTAAGTTTCTCTGCTTCCGCTTTAATAGCTTCCGCATCGCCTCCATTGGCCAAACGATCAATTAAATTTTCTTTGTCGCGTGTCATTTCTGCCAAAAAGGTATTCTCTTCTGCACCTTTACCCTCAAAAGATATAGTGCTTTCCCATTTGTTGGCATCTGCTGTAATGTTTATATCCGTATCGTTAGTCAGGTAAAGCGGCTGCTCTTTATCTTTGTAATAAAGGGTGAAAAAGCCAAGCCCCTGTTGCAGCCTGCCTTCAAAATGGCCTTTCTTATCTAAGGCATATCCCTGCTGCCATCCTCGCACACTTTTAACATAAACAGAGTCGGCATCCGCATTTTTAATGGTGCCCTTAAAGTTTTTTATATCAGCCTGTGCAAATGCTCCGGCGCAGGCAAGTAACAGTAGTAAATATTTCATAGCTTATTTAAGTAGTTTATCAAGTAATTTTTTCAGTTTAGGGTCGCTTGGCCTTGGTGCATCAGAGCGCACAATTTTACCCTGTGGGTCTATCAGGATAAAGCGGGGTATAGAGCGTATGCCGTATGCCATAATAAAGTCAGATTTCCAGTCTTTATCAGCAATCAGCTGAACGCCGCCAAGCTCTTCTTTTTTTACCATGCTTTTCCACTTGCCGTGGTCTTTTTCCTTGTCTACAGATATGCTTACAAAAACAATATTCTTATCGTGATACTGCTCTTCAACCTGTTTCAGGTAAGGGATTTCTTTGCGGCAGGGGCCGCACCATGTGGCCCATACATCTATATAAACATATTTGCCTTTAAAATCAGCAAGGCTGCTTGTGCCGCCTTTATGGTTTTCATAACCTGTAAATACGGCAGATGGCTTACCCTGCATTTTCTGATCTTCCCTGAAGCGGTCGGCCATTGCCTGCAATTGCTGCTGTTCCTGCTTCAGTACATTAATCATCATCTCTTTAAAGCCTGCGCTCATTTCAGGGTTCTCTAACCCCGAGCGTAAATCTCTAACCCTGTCGCCAATCATTTTATTAACTTCATTAGCATCATCGGGCAGGTCGTCCATCTTATCCCTGAAGATTTCATCGGCAAGCATTTTTTTAGCGAGCCAGTTGTTTTCGGCAGCGCCCTTACCGGTAAAGGTTATGCTTTCGTCAAACCGCTGTGCATCCAGCTTCATGCGCAGGTCATAACCCGCATCAATAAAGAGCATGGCATATTCCTTACCATCATATAGCTGGTAAAGGCCGGGGTTTATACTCAGGTTCTCATTAAAATTCCCCTGCTTGTCGGCAGTAATAATGGTTTGTGTGGTGCGTGAGCGTATGTATAGTGTATCGCTGTTACGGTTTTCTACCTGTGCTTTAAACTGTATAGTAACTTCCTGTGCAAAGGCAGTACAGGTTACAAGCAGCAGCATATAAAGTAATTTTTTCATTGTGTTGTAATGTTAGTATTTTGTAAAAATACTTTTTTTAATGTAGGAACCTTTCCGTTCAATGTTAAAAATGCAACTTATAAGAGTATAGTTCGTATAAATTCCGCTATTTTGCAGGCTTAATTACATAAAATTCTATGAGAAAGATTTTACCGTTGGTGCTGTTTGCACTTGTTATGGCATCATGCTTTAATGACCAAAAGCAGGTTATAAACAAAAAGCACCTTTACACTATCGAACTTCCGGGTTACATGAATGAAGCAACCGACCTGAGCGAAGATGCATCATTACAATACCAAAGCGTAGCTAAAGATATTTATATTATGGTTTTTGATGAACCAAAGGAAAATCTGGAAAATGCGATTTTTGATAACGGGCTGGAGAGTATGTATAGTAATGACCTTGATGGCTATGCCCGGCTGCTTAATGACGGGATTGATGAAAATGTGGAATATATTGACGAACCTGAATTTACCGACAAACAAATTAACGGGCTAAAAGCCAAAGTCCTCGATTTTAGCGGTATTACAGATGGGCTGAGGGTTTACTGGATGTCGGCTTACCTGGAAGGGCGCAACAATTATTACCAGATTAATATATGGACAAGTCTTGATAAAAAGGATAAGCTGTATAAAGATATGGAGGCGATGATTGAATCATTCACCGAAACCGATAAAAGTAAAAAGTAATTGGCTTATTATTTAGCAACTACAGCCTTTATAATTGCCAATTGTTGCTAAATTTGCACTCTAAAATTTAATACCATGTACAGAAGCCATAATTGCGGCGAGCTTACAGCCGCCAATATTAACCAGGAAGTAACATTAGCCGGGTGGATACAAAAATCGCGTAATAAAGGTTTCCTTATCTGGGCCGACCTAAGGGACCGCTATGGGGTTACGCAGCTTATATTTGATGAGGAACGCACTGATAAGGCAGTATTTAACCTTGCCGGGACTCTTGGGCGTGAGTTTGTTGTACAGGTAAAAGGCATGGTTATAGAGCGCGAAAGCAAAAACCCGAACATGCCTACTGGCGATATAGAGATACTGGTAAAAGAACTTACTATACTTAACCCTTCGGCAGTACCGCCGTTTACGATAGAAGATGAAACCGATGGGGGCGAAGACCTAAGGATGAAATACAGGTATCTTGATATTCGCCGCAATCCGGTAAAGAACAGCCTGCTGTTTCGACACAAAGTAGCAATGGAAGTACGCAATTACCTTTCTGTGCAAGGGTTTATAGAGGTAGAAACACCGGTGCTTATAAAATCTACACCGGAAGGTGCGCGTGATTTTGTGGTGCCAAGCCGCATGAACCCGGGCCAGTTTTATGCCCTGCCGCAGTCGCCGCAAACTTTTAAGCAGTTGCTTATGGTGGGCGGTATGGATAAATATTTCCAGATAGTAAAGTGTTTCCGCGATGAAGACCTTCGTGCCGACAGGCAGCCTGAGTTTACACAAATAGACTGCGAAATGGCATTTGTAGAGCAGGAAGATATAATGCAGACGTTTGAAGGGCTGGCAAGCCACTTGCTTAAAGAGTTAAAAGGTGTTGAGACAGGTGCATTTCCGCGAATGACCTATGATGAGGCCATGCGCAGGTATGGTAACGACAAGCCGGACATCCGTTTCGGGATGGAGTTTGGCGAACTGAATGAGGTAGCGCAATATAAAGATTTCGCTGTATTTAATGATGCCGAACTGGTTGCGGGTATTGCCGCGCCGGGCTGTGCATCTTACACAAGAAAAGAAATAGATGCACTTATCGACTGGGTTAAGCGCCCGCAGGTTGGAGCAAGCGGCATGGTGTACGTAAAATATAATGAAGATGGTTCACTAAAATCATCGGTAGATAAATTCTTTGATGAAGCAGACCTTGCCAAATGGGCAGAAGCTACAGGCGCAAAGCCGGGCGACCTTATATTGGTATTAAGCGGAGAAGCTGATAAAACGCGTGCACGCCTCAGCGCATTGCGTATGGAGCTGGCCACACGCTTAGGCCTGCGCAAGCCCGATGAATTTGCACCGCTTTGGGTAGTAGATTTTCCATTATTAGAATGGGACGAGGATACAGAAAGGTTCCACGCAATGCACCATCCGTTTACATCGCCAAAACCGGAAGATATGTCATTGCTTGAAACTGAACCTGCAAAAGTGAGGGCAAATGCCTATGACCTTGTGCTTAACGGTAATGAGATTGGCGGAGGCTCTATCAGGATACATGATAAGGCCACACAGCAGCTTATGTTTAAATATTTAGGCTTTACCGAAGAACAGGCCAAAGCACAGTTTGGCTTTCTTATGGATGCGTTTCAGTATGGTGCGCCGCCGCATGGTGGCCTTGCCTTTGGTTTTGACAGGCTTGTTGCCATTTTGGGCGGGCAGGAAACGATACGTGATTTTATTGCCTTCCCTAAAAATAACTCAGGGCGCGACGTTATGATAGATGCACCATCTGTAATAGATAACGCGCAGCTTGATGAGCTGAATATACGACTGAAATAATAAGATAATACAGTAAAAAAGCCTCAGGATATCCTGAGGCTTTTTTAATTATACCGCTGTACAATTATAGCAGCTACTTATTCCTTGATTATTTTAATTGTTTTCTCAGATTGTTGTGCCTTCACTTTTACAAGGTATATGCCGTTAGCCAAATCCTGAAGATTAATAGTAGCGGTTTCCTTATTAATTGCCTGGCTTAGTACCTCCTGGCCTAAAAGGTTAATTACAGAGATACTTTCTATCGCAGTGTTATTTTGTAAATACAGCATGTCCTTAACCGGGTTAGGATACGCTTTAAAGCCTGTAAATACCTGTTGTTCTGCGCTCATTGAAAGATACACGGTTACAGCAAGCCTTTCTTCACTCTCTATGCCCCAAATGGTTTGCGAGGCATAGTAGGTTGTACCATCTACCAATAATGTGTTTAAAGGAAGGGGTTCTTCATCATCTGTATTGTCCTGAGTGCTCCTGCCGCCTGTAGCGTCATTTTCATACCATTGTATGTTTTCGCCTTCAACTTCAATATCAGCAAGTGTGTCTCCCTCCTCAAAAGATTGGCTTTCATCTCCCTGCGGTGCAGGTGTGGTATAGTTTTCATCCAGTACAACTATCTGGAAGCTTCCGGTTGTAAAACACCCTGTTTGCGGATTTTCTATCCTTACAAAAAGCGTTTCAGGATTTGTAGTGTTGTTGTAAATACCAGGAAGGGCATTGGTGCCGTTCATTGCATCGTCTTGCGTATTGTGTAGGGTAACTAAAGGCTCTCCTGCATTAATGCTGTTTATAATCTGTTGTGTTTTTGAATCAAGATTAAATGTAAAAACTCCGTCAGATTCTGGCTCAAAAATAATGTAATCTGAAATAATTACAGGTATAGGCTGAATACCCTCTTCAAATATATTTATAGTATAGTCAAGACTACAGGCGCTTCCCTCAAATGCTACATTAACAGTATATTCGCCCGCCTGAATAGCATAATATGTACTACTTGTTTCACTAGGAATGAGTTCGCCGTTAAGATGCCATGTAAAAGTAAAACTGTCAGGAAGGTTAATATTTAGCATTGTACTTCCTCCTTCACATAATATTGTCCCATTTTCAGCAGTAAGCTCACCGGATTCAGGAGAGCCTATATTGAAACTTCCGGCCTCTATAAAAACTGCACTGTCCATTACCTTATCCATATAATCTGCTATTACCAGTTTAATATGATAAGGGTTTCCGGGCACCACTTCACTGTAAGCCGTCATGGGCACGGTTGTGCCGTTAAAATTTACAGGTGCGGTAGGGTCTGATGACTCATAAAAATTGTCGAAATATGCTGCGTTTGCAGAAGCACAATTTGTATTATATTGACTGTTACGAATAGTTACTACTGATACAGGCACTGCTGTACCGGGTATGACTGCAAGGTTAGTAGATACACCGGTTGTAAGGTCAGTTAATATAAATGCAAAAGCATCACCGTAAATACATTGAAATATACCATATTCATTTGAAGCAAAAAGAAAATCAAAGCTAATCTCTTCAATCATAGGGACAAAATCAAATTCAAGCGATGTAGAGTTAAAAAAATCGCCATTCAATCCATTCATATTCATTATTTCAGCTAAGTCTGTATCATTTCCAGACTCAGTATCCTGGCTTGTAATCCCATTATCCGGACCTTGCACATTTGATACTTTGCCGGTAGATAAAACTATTCCTTCGTCAAATATAAAGTCAGCGCCATTACTGGTAAAGCTGCCAAGCCCGCCATCAGTGTCAGTTGGCCCTGTTGAATAAGTTATATTTGATACAATAACGCAAGAAGAGTTTATAAGTACATCGGTTACGAGTTCTTCAGGTGTATAATCTGTGGCATTAGCCGTTACACCTGCAGGAGGTACAATTATGCATAATGATACACTTGGGGTAGTTACGTTCGTGGTTAGTTCAATTTTATATGGTTCGCCAACAATAAGGTTATTCATAATGCCACTTGAACTCAGGCAGCCTATGGCGTCGAGATTATCACAATTCCCGCTGAAAAGATGGGCTGCTATGTTTGCACTGGTGCCTGGTAACTGCTGTAAATTTAGTTTTAGTCTTGTATGTGTAGCAATAAATTCAAACCAAATGGCTGCATTTGAAGGGGTTAATGGGTTACAGGCTTCAATAGTTGGGGGTGATGATAAATTAAATGATGCCTCTGCTGATGAATTGCAGATAAGGCCGTCATTAACAGGTATATTTAGTGCATCTTCGCAGGTATTTTGTGCAAAAATGGTCGCTGCAAATAGCAAAGTTGAAAATAGTAATAATTTTTTCATAAGTATGGTTGATGGTTTTGTTCGGCAATATAATTAAAATTCTTAACTATTTAAGATAAAAGCAGTTATTGTAATAGTCAATAATAGCTTTGCCTTTCAGTAGTACATCGGCACCTATTATACCGTGAACCGGTTTGGCTTTATACTGCCGCAATGCTTCATTAACATGAGACATATCAAATATTACCAATCCGAAATTTTTTGTAGACCACCTGCCCATTTTAAGCATATTTTTTAAAGATGCCTGGGTAAGCATACCCACACCGCCGGCACCTGCGGCTTTGGTTTCAGAGTCGGCGGCAGAGAGGTTAAAGTATTCTATGCTCTCAAAGCCCACACAGCTGTTAGAAGCACCGGTATCCAGTATAAAGTTTCCCTCTATGCCATTAATTTTGGCTTTAATAAGCAGGTGCTGAGTTTTAGATATTTTAAATTTTATGCGTTTGTAGCCTTTCTGTTTAAGCGTGTCGTATAAATTTTCCATTTTTATAGTAAGGATTGCTTCCCAAAAATACTTTAAATAATTGTATAAAGGGTGCATAAGCCTTTTGCTATTTGTAATTTTGCTGCCTTATAAAAACTGATAATGATTTTTACCGATACCCATACACACCTGTACAGCGAAGAATTTGAAGGCGAAACAGCTGTCATGATTACCCGCGCCATTAATGCCGGTGTAACCCGGATGTTTGTGCCATCTATAGATTCGTCTTATACAGATAAAATGTATGCACTGGAGGCGCGTTACCCGGAAAATATTTTCCTTATGATGGGGCTTCACCCAACCTATGTAAAAGATAATTATGAAGAGGAGCTTGCCCATGTAGAAGCGGAACTGGCAAAGCGGAAGTTTGCAGCCGTGGGCGAAATTGGTATAGACCTGTATTGGGATAAAACACGGCTGAAAGAGCAGCAGCATGCCTTTAAACATCAGATACAGCTTGCAAAAAAGTACGAACTGCCCATTAATATACATTGCCGTGATGCTTTTGATGAGGTTTTTGAAGTGCTTGAGTCAGAAAAAGGGGAGGGACTTTATGGTATTTTCCATTGCTTTACCGGGAATTTTGAACAGGCACAGCAGGCAATTTCCTATAACATGAAGCTGGGTATAGGCGGTGTTGTTACATTTAAGAACGGAAAAATTGACCAGTTTTTAGCAGATATAGATAGTAAGCATATTGTTCTTGAAACAGACTCGCCTTACCTGGCACCCGTGCCGCACAGGGGCAGGCGTAACGAAAGCAGCTATGCCGTACTGGTTGCAGAAAAACTGGCAGCATTATACAATCTTTCTTTAGAAGAAATTGCGGCAATAACAACAGCAAATTCCAAGTCGGTTTTTGGCATTTAACAAACAATTTCGGTTTAAATTCGTAAAATTTTCGTTCATTTGTGAAATCGTTATAACTTTAAGAAGTGCATGTCGAAATTTGATCATATAAGGCCTTATTATGACAGTGAAGTTAATGAGGCCATACGCGGGGTACTGCACCACCCTATGATGAAGGCACTTATGAGCTTTACGTTTCCGGATGTTGAGCCTTCTGTATGGGAGGAACAGCTGAAGAAAACACATTCTAAACGCGATTTTCAGATAAATTTTATATACCCGGCAGTACAAAAAGTACTTAAAAAAAGCTCTGAAGGGCTTACCACTTCCGGTTTTGAAAAACTGGAAAGGCATACGCCATACCTCTTCATTTCCAATCACAGGGATATTATACTTGATACTTCCTTGCTTAATGTTTGCCTTCATGACCACGGCCTTATAATGACGGCATCTGCAATAGGCGACAACCTTGTCCAGAAGCCGGTACTGCACACGCTTTCAAGGCTAAACCGTAATTTTGTTGTGCAGCGCGGGTTACCGCCGCGCGAGTTGCTGCAAAGCTCTAAGCTTATGTCAGAGTATGTTAGGCAACTACTGTTGCATGAAAACCGTTCGGTTTGGATAGCCCAGCGCGAGGGCCGCACCAAAGACGGTAATGATGCCACCCACCAGGGAGTATTAAAAATGCTCGCTATGGCAGCCGAGGGAGAAGATACTATGGCTTATTTTAAGTCGCTTAAAATTGTGCCTGTTTCTATTTCTTATGAATATGACCCTACTGATGCACTAAAAATGCCTATGCTCATGGCAAAGGCAAATGATGAGGTGTATGTGAAGGAAAAGAATGAAGACCTTAACACACTTCTAAGCGGTATTATGGGGCAGAAAAAGCGTATCCACATTCATGTTTGCGATGTGCTGGATACTGAATTTGATGCCATAAGTGCTGATTATGACAACCTGAACAAACAGGTACAGGCCGTTGCACAGGTGCTTGACGATGCTATTTTGAGCAGCTATATGCTTTGGCCTACCAACTATATAGCGTATGACCTTTTGCATGGCGGAAGCCGCTTTGCAGCTGAATATACCGATAAAGAACGCCAGCTTTTTGAAAGGCGGCTCGAAATGCGCATTGATATAGAAAATGAGGTTATGCGCAATAATTTTTTGGCAATGTATGCCAACCCGGTTGTAAATAAAATGAAGTACCAGGATGCATAGCAAACCCAATATACTGTTGCTTTACACTGGTGGTACCATTGGTATGGTAAAAGATTTTAAAACCGGGGCATTAAAGAACTTTAACTTCGCCAAGCTGTTGCAGCGCATACCCGAATTAAAACAACTGGACTGTAACATACAAACAGCTTCATTTGAGCAGCCCATAGACTCGTCTAACATGGCGCCGCCAAAATGGGCTAAAATAGCAGCTATAGTACAGGAAAATTATGATAAGTTCGACGGTTTTGTGATTTTACATGGCTCAGATACCATGTCATATTCGGCATCTGCCCTTAGCTTTATGCTGCAAAACCTGAATAAGCCGGTTGTTTTTACAGGCTCACAGCTACCTATAGGCGATTTGCGCACCGATGCTAAAGAAAACCTTATAACAGCCATACAGATAGCCTCGCTACAAAACAAAACACACCCTGTAGTACGCGAAGTATGCCTGTATTTTGAATATAAGCTCTATCGCGGTAACCGCACCACAAAGATAAGCGCCGAGCATTTTAATGCCTTTGCATCGCCTAACTACCCGCCTCTTGCGGAATCGGGTGTTCACCTTAAAATTAACGAAGATTTGCTGCTGCACAATTCCGCACAACCTTTTAAGGTTTCGGAAGGTTTTGATGATAATGTAGTGATCATAAAAATGTTTCCCGGTATTAGCGAGCAGGTAATTACTTCTATACTGAACACGCCCGGGCTTAAAGGCGCGGTTTTAGAAACTTATGGCGCCGGTAACGCACCAACTGATATTTATTTTATATCTACCCTGCAACGGGCTATAGAGCGCGGGCTGCACATAGTAAATGTAACTCAATGCACAGGGGGCAGCGTTAACATGGGGCATTACGAAACAAGCACACTACTTAAAGAAATTGGGGTGATATCGGGCAAGGATATTACTACCGAGGCAGCCATTACCAAGCTGATGTACCTGCTTGGGCAGCAGGTGCCACCTGCTGATTTTAAGGCACGTTTTGAGGAGCCGCTGTGCGGGGAATTGTCGGAATAAATTTTTTAGAATCAGTTTTTAATTCTATTTTTGCACCCTGTTTTAGAGAGGTGGCCGAGTGGTCGAAGGCGCACGCCTGGAAAGTGTGTATGCTCCAAAAGGGCATCGAGGGTTCGAATCCCTTCCTCTCTGCTTAGTAATCCTTATGAAATTGAATGTCAATTTTATAAGGATTTTTTTATTTTATTTGTTATTGGGGAGAAGGAAGATTGGTGATGTGTCGAAATGGCAAAGAGTATCAGCATATTAATAACATATTGGAAGAGCTTGCAATAAATATTTTGTATTTTAAGAGGTAAGAAACATTTAATACTGA
>NZ_JAMWYY010000058.1 GCF_024305175.1 Flavobacterium sp. | reverse complement strand
CTGCATCTTGTGGGAGAGTATGTCATCGCCTTTCTTCAGAGTCCCCTTCATCATTGATGGAGGGGACTTTTTCTTTATAGGTGCATTGTGTCCGGCCCCCTGGCCAAGTACATCGCCTTTCTTTTGAAAACCTATCCAAAACGGATAGGTCTTTTTAGGTTTTGGACTATCTGCACCGGCTTCAGCTAACATTATTATAGTTCTTTACCTCAATATCCGATTGATCGTAGGGTTTTTTGTTTTTGATATTTGTGAAACTATCCATTGTTATTTAACTCTCTTTACATAATTTAATGATTTCATAAGGTTATAAACTTATATTTCGGCACTATTACTGTAACTGTTGCGTTAAACTTTTATAAATTTGCTAAATTGATATAATAATAGCTAAGCAGTAATGATTAATAAATGGTTTGCATCGCTAATACTACTTTTTATGAGCTTATGCTCATTTGCACAACTTAATAACTTTACTTTAGATGTTGCTGTAGCTGATGAAACCTGTGATGATAATGCTTCACTTACTTTTACTATTACAGGCGGCACACCGGGAGCCGGCTTTTTGTATACAGTATATAAACAACCTGATATAACTAATCCTATAGAGGTAACAACAGAATCTGTTGTTACAAATTTAGATTCGGGTACTTACCTTGTGGTCGCTGAACAATCTTTAGGGGGGGAATCTCTTTCTGTAGAACAGGAAGTAGTGATTGAAAATGCGATAGAACCTCTTACTTATACGATATCTTCTTTTAGCCAGAATTGCACAACAGGAGGTGTGTTAACAGTAACAACAACATCTGGTATTGCTGCCCAATATGAAATCATCTCCGGGCCTGAGATAAGGCCGTTGCAAAACTCAAACATATTTCAGGATTTACCTGAAGGGACATATAATGTCAGGGTTTTTGATGTATGTGGCCAAGGTGTGGTAACTACTTACACACTTGTTTTAGAGGCTGCAACTCCTGTAGTTTCTGCACCTCAGTTTGAAGATGTAATTACTACCGGGTGTACATCGGCTATAATAACAAACACAATTAGTTATCCTGAAGGTGTTGCAATAAGTTATCCGTTAACTGTAACTTATACAATTTATCCACCTGACGGGAGTGAAATAATCGATACTGTAACATATAACGAAGGTGTTCCGAATTTACTGGAATTGGAATACGAACTTGAACTATATCCGGGGGAGCAGTTTACATACGATATATTAATAACAAACAGTTGCGGAAACCAATATGGTAATACGGGTATGGTGGTAAATCCCCTGCCAGAAATTTCACAAACATTGATGTCTCTCCCGTGTGGAGAATATTATTTGGAACTTGACGTAATTAACTATTCACCCCCGTTTACAATTGACCTGCAATCTGACGCGGAAGGTTTTAATCCTGTAAATTATAATCCGGCGCATCCCGGCCCCTTTAATGAAGGCTCTTTAACTTATGGAGGTGATGGTAACCCAATACCCGAAGGCAACTATACTGCTACTGTTACAGATGCCTGTGGCAGGACGGCAAGTTTAGAATTTTCTGTTGATGTAGAGAATCCTGTTATATCAGCTACAGGCAGGAACAATGGTTGCTTTTCTGAGTTTGGGCGCATCATTGTAGGTGTTGCTTCAAGGGAAATTGTTGCAGCCGAGATAATAAATGCACCTGCCGCTTACTTAGAGCAAAACCCGCAGCCTTTGCCGCATGATGTTTCCGCATCAATAAACTCAGCCGGAAGGCTTGTTGTAAATAATTTACCTGTTGGCGATTATATAGTCCGTATAACAGATGATTGCGGGCAGGTGCATGAAGTTCCTGTAACTGTACCCGTTTTTGTGGAAAGGGATTTTACAGGAACTACTCAGGCCGATTGTACCATTGGTTTCGGTTCCTTAGAAGTGTCAAGTGGCAATGGTGCGCTAACAGCAATAACGCTTATTAATGCACCGGATGAATATGAACCCGATACACCTATAGATATATCTGAAGCAATAAACTCTGTTACCGGAGATTTGTACCTTGATAATTTGCCGGAAGGTATGTATGTATTTGAAGGTATAGATGTTTGCGGAATAGTGCGCACGGTAACAATAAATGTAGTTGGATACCAGCCTGATGATACCCCTTTTACTTTTGATCCTAACTGTGGCTCTTTTGATATCCTGATGTCAGATACAGATAATATTTCGGTATCACCAACCTATTGGCTACAGGAGCTTAATACAGAAACAGGAGAATGGGGACACCCCGCCACGGGCGTGCCATATCCTGAAGGTACCATACCAACAGAGGATAATTCGTTTCCGTTGGCGAACAACCAGACTACATTTAATTTAAACTTTTCTGGAGATTTCAGGATAATAAAAGCTTTTGAAAGTTTTGGGAACGGCAACCAGGCTAAAAATTGTATAATAGAACTGGGTGCTTTTAATTATTTAAATAACCCGCGTATTAACAGTTTTTTTAAGCTTAATTGTAGTGGTAACCCTGATGATATTTATATAGATGCCGATGGTATTGCGCCACTGAATTATTTTCTGATTGACCCCGATACAAACCAGATACTACTTGATAACGGTACAAACAATATCTTTTCGGGGCTTGCACCGGGTACTTATACGTTTCAGGTAGAAGATGATTGTGGTAATGTTTCTACAAAAACACAAAATATAAATGTACTGCCCGATCTTGTGACAGCAAACCAGCCCGGTAATCTTTTTGAGTGCATAGAGCCGGGAGATGAACTTAATTTTGAATTTGACCTGTCGCAGCAAAATGAAACTATACTCGGAGATCAGCCTGCCAATTCTTATACTATTACATATCATTTAACGCTTGCTGATGCTGAAAACGGTACTAATCCAATATCAGAGCAGTTTGTGCTTACACAACCGTCTGTTACTATATATGCAAGTCTTGCACATAACCGCATAACGGTTTGTAAAGATATTATATCATTTACGCTTGCTGTAGGTGAAAATCCGGAACTCGATATTGTGCAGGAATATTTTTTATGTGAGGGGAGTTTCGTTGTTGTATCTGCAGGAAACGGATATGATGCTTATCTGTGGTCTACCGGTGCAACATCACCTTCTATATTTGTAACCGAACCCGGCGAATATAGTGTTACGGTTACCAATAATAATTGTTCGGCATCTGCCCAGGTTACTGTTACACTTTCAGAACCTGCAACATCGGTGTGGGTTGATACAGAAGACTGGACCGTAAATAATAATAGTATAAATGTTTCCGCTTCCGGTAATGGGCAATACGAATTTTCTATTGATGGTGTTACTTATCAGGCAGAAGGCTCATTTAGCGGCCTTGAGCCGGGTATATATACTGTTTATGTTCGCGATATAAATGAATGCGGGATTATTGAACAGGAGGTAGTACTGCTGAATTACCCTAAATTTTTTACACCAAACGGAGACGGTATCAATGAAACATGGAGAATCCCTTTTTCATGGTTTGAAGAGAACCTTACAGTTGTAGTATTCGACCGTTTCGGCAAAATAATAGCTTCTTTCGATGCTGAAAGTCCCGGCTGGGATGGTACCTATAACGGAAGGCGGCTACCATCAACCGATTACTGGTTTTTAGTAACCCGCCAGGATGGGCGTGTACATAAAGGCCATTTTTCTATGGTGCGATAGTGTGGAACTTCCACACCTATATTGTTGATTCTACATTAGTACTGTTTAATAACATCACAAATTTTCGCTGCCTATAAATCATTATTTGCTGAAATTCAGCAACATACATTATTAGTTATTTAGCCTCTAAATGATGGTACAGTTGTTTCATATACTTAAGCAAATCACCTGATAATTTGTTTATGAAAAGTATATTGATAACCGCAACACTTATATTTGGCATTTCTGCAAATGCTGCAAGAATGATGATGACAGCTAACCCTTTAAACATCAACACAAGAAAACAGCGCATGCTGGTTAAGATGAATGCCTACCAGATACCCTCAAATCTGCTGAAACATTTAAATATGAACAGCCATATATTTTCAGTTTCTGAAATTGTGGCAACTAACCGGGTGTGAGAACCTTTATAAAACAAAAGAACCATTAAGAATTAAAGTTGGATGTAAGCATATAGTAAGGTGATGAGAAGAATTTTAATTCTTCGACAAGAGGAGACGTAACAGTCTCCTTTTGTTTTTATTAACATACTGAACGCTGTAAAACACTTACATTTGCATATAATAAAATTTCCCTATGAGTGCCGAAATACTGGTTGTTGACGATGACACCGCTTTTTGTGTTATGCTGAAAACCTTTTTACAGAAGAAAGGGTTTGCCGTAACCAATGCATTTAGTGCAGGAGATGCGCAGGAAATTATCAGTAAAAAAACTTTTGATGTAGTGCTTACCGATATCCGCATGCCCGACAGCAGCGGACTGGAGATACTTAAACATGTTAAGCAGAATGCACCCGCCACGCAGGTAATTTTAATGACAGGATATACCGATATTAAAACGGCTGTAAATGCAATGAAATCGGGAGCGTTTGATTATGTGGGCAAGCCTATAAACCCTGATGAGATTTTACACACTATTAAACAGGCCTTAGCTAAAAATGAAGTTAATATAACTGCTGTACCGCAACCGGGTAAAAAAGCCACGAAAGCAACAGGAGAACTTCCGTATGTAAAAGGAATAAGCAGGGAAGCGGAGCGTTTATACGAACATATAAACCTGGTAGGCCCTACCAACATGTCGGTACTTATAATTGGCGATAGCGGTACGGGTAAGGAATACATAGCACATTCTATACACAAACAGAGTAAACGGGCAGACATGCCTTATATAGCCGTAGATTGCGGTGCTATACCCAAAGACCTTGCCTCAAGCGAATTCTTTGGGCATATTAAAGGCTCGTTTACAGGCGCTGTAAATGATAAAACAGGGCATTTTGAAGCGGCAAACGGCGGAACGCTGTTTCTGGACGAAGTGGGCAACCTGTCTTATGAAGTACAGGTGCAGTTATTGCGTGCGCTTCAGGAGCGTAAAATTAAGCCTGTAGGCAGTAATAATGAAGTAAGTGTTAATATACGTGTAATTGCTGCAACCAACGAAGATTTGGCAGAAGCTGTTAAGCTGGGCGATTTCAGGGAAGACCTTTACCACAGGCTTAACGAGTTTTGCATAAGGGTGCCACGCCTTGCCGAGCGCACGGATGATATTATGATATTTGCCCACTATTTTTTATCTCAGGCAAATGAAGACCTGGAAAAAGATATTGAAGGGTTTGACAGCGATGTACAGGAGCTTTTCCTGTCGTATGACTGGCCGGGTAACCTGCGTGAAATGAAGAACATTATTAAACGGTCGGTATTGCTGGAAAGAGGCAGGCAGATAACACTTGCTGTGCTTCCGCCCGAAATGCAGGAAGCTGCCAGGGCAGCCAGTTCTCTTGCAGGCTACAGCAAGGCTAATGAAGAGCAGGCTATAATGGAAGCGTTACAAAAGGCTAATTACAACAAATCTAAAGCGGCTAAATTATTGGATATAGACAGGAAAACACTTTATAACAAGCTTAAGTTGTATAATATAGATCTTTAGGCTATTTCCTCCTGCAACATTACGAGTAATTCATTTATTTTTTCTTCCGCCTTCAGGATAAGACTATTAATCTGTTCTATAGGCATATCAGCCGCATTGTCTTCTATAGGAATGAGCAGCCCTGCAATACTGTTAGCTTCCATCTGCCTTAACATTGGTATCATTTTATGGGCAGTTTCGCCGAGAGATTGCCGGTTGTTATCTGCAGCTGCTTTTTTTAGCGTAGCAATATTCTCTTTGGCACTATCGCTAAAGGTTACAAGTATGGCTTTTAAAGATTCGTTATCATCTCCTGTAAACTGGCGCAGGCTTTTAAGATTATATATTGGCATGCTGTCGTCATAGTGGCGTATCTGCTTTTTTGCAGCAGGAATGGCTTTATTTCCAAAAATGTTAGATATAAGCACCAGTAATGTTTCCAGCTGCACAGGCTTAGGATGGCTGGCGGTAAAGCCTTTTCCTGTAAAATCGTTTTCTGTTAGGTCACGCTTACCCGAAAGCGCGATAACAGGCATTGCGGCTATAGCTTTATCCTCATGCTGCCTTACCAGCGTTACAAGCTCAAAACCATTTAAAGATGGCATTTGTATATCGGTAAGCAGCAGGTCATAATGATCGCGTTCCACGTGTTTAATAACTTCCGCAGCATTAATTTCTGTTACTACCGTTACCGGATATTGTGCAAACAATTCGCGCATCAGCGTTAGCTGCATGGCATCATCATCAGTAATCAGTATTCTTTTACCTTCAAGGTATTTTGTTATATCTTCAGTAATTTCTGTTTCGGCGGCGGTATCTCCTGTTTCGCAGGGTATGCAGGGTATCATAATGGCGAACAAAGAGCCCTTCCCTTCTTCGCTTTCAAGATGTATGGTGCCGCCCAGCAGTTCGGTTATCCTTTTAGAAATAGTGAGGCCAAGCCCTGTGCCGCCAAATTTCTTTTCTATTCCACTGTGCGCCTGTGTAAATTCTTTAAAAACATCGTCCTGCTTTTCTTTGGCTATACCTATACCGGTATCTATAACAGATATGTTTATAAAACCATTTTCGAGCCTGCCGGTTACCTCCACAGATCCTTCCTGCGTAAACTTCACAGCGTTGCCTACCAAATTGGTAATAACCTGTTTTATGCGGTAGGGATCGCTGATAAAGTTGCGGTTAAGCTCTTGATCTATATCCCAGTTAAGTTCTATATCTTTATTTATGGCAATGGGCTCCAGTGCGCGGCAGGTAGCCTCTATTGCATTTTTCATATTGAAGCTTACTTTTTCTATAGATATGCTGTTGTTTTCAAGTTTAGAAAAGTCGAGAAGGTCATTAACCAGCCTCAGTATAAAGTCAGCCGATTCTTTTATATTAGACAGGTACTGTTTTTGCCTTTGGGGCATTTCAGATTCTTTAAGCAGGTCATAAAAACCTATTATACTGCCAAGTGGTGTGCGTATGTCATGGGTAACAGTAGCCATAAGCATGCTTTTGCTGCGCAAAAGATCTTCATTTTCGCGGTTAAGTACCTCAAGCTGCCTCCGATAGTTCTGGTTGCTGGTAAGGTCGCGTATTATTACCCATGCAAGCGCTAGCAGTATAAGAAAACTGGCTGCACCTACCCACGCCATAGTATCGGCAGTTTTGGCAAGCGCGTCGCCCGATTCTTTTATCTGCCTGTAAGAATTTTGCAGGAAATCATTTTCTACCGAAGATAATATTACCCTAAGCTGGTCAGATATTACCCTGCTTTCATCCAGCAGCTTTTGTTCTTTTTGCAACAGTTGGTATTGTAACAGGTCATCTCTGCGAATAAGTCTGCGCAGCACTTTATCAAAAACAATAGCAAGCGAGTCGTTGCTCATTTGCAGCTTGCGGATAGAGTCGAGCTGTTGCTGCGTTAAAAGTGAATTGGCAAGGTTTTCCCATTGGTAGCGGCGTGAAACCGGTACAGGCTTTAATGTACCCCTAACAGAATCTTTTGCATTGTATATACTGCTTATGGCACTCCTGAAAGTATTTTTACGGTTGTACTCTTTCCTGTAATTGATAATTTCCTGTACGCTGTTTTTTTTGCGTTCCAGCAGCATCTGTACCGTATCAAATTTTTGCACCTGTGCGGTTTCGGCCTCTTTTTTTATGGCTTCTATTTCGCGGTTAATGCTGTCCAGCACCTGGGTATATTTTTCAAAGTCTGCCGGGTCGGCAGTAAGTATGCTGTTCCTTGCAAGAGATTCAGATGCATACAGGCTTGCAAGTGTATTGCTTATTTTTAATATTTTGCGGTTATCGCTGTTGCCGGTATCGGGTGCGGCTATTTTAGATATCTCGGTATATACAAACCAAACGGATACAACCGCTGTAACAAACAGCAGGATGTATCCGCCTATAACTTTATATTTTACAGCCTTTGGCTTTTGTACCATATACTAAAGGTAACAGTTTTTTCTGTATAGAAAACGGCAAAGGCAGGGGAAAAGTATTATGCTTACCCTTAGCTTTTAACAATTACCCTTAAAAAGCTGATTTCTTCTTTAAGATGTTGTATCTCTGCCCTGAGGCTCTCTACAAGTATGTCATACACTTCTTTGTTGCCATGAGCCATCCCTCCATTTTCGGAGCTGCCGGCCTCTGTTTCATTAAATAAAGCCGATATACTTATATCAAGGATACGCGCAATTTTTAAAAGTTTTACAACATTAAGCCTCCTGTCATCTTTTTCAAGGCGACCATAGTTACTTTGAGTTACGTCGAGCTGTACAGCCATAGCCTCCTGAGTTATTCCCTTTTCCTCTCTCAGCCTTTTAATTTTCTGACCAATTACGTTCATGTCTATATTAGTTTAGATGTGTTTAATTAAATTATAACTACCTATTAAGGTTTTAGCTTGAACAGAAACCTTAAATTTGAATATCATTCAGTATATAGTTAATTCAGGATGACCTTACAGCAGCCGTACATAAAAATATTTATGCTCCGGTTTTGTTGTATAAAATTAGCAGAGTGATAATGTATATAAAACTTCATTGCATTTTTTTCGATATATGGCGTTGTTTAATCGATAAAAAACAAATAAAATATGATTAGATAATTACTTTTTGATAGTTATTTTTTAATTCTGAAACTAAACACTAATGTTATGGTAATAAATGTGTATGATAATCAAAAAGGATATTGCCAACTGTTGCAGGATACTGCACCTGAAGGGATGGAGTTTGAGTGTATAGATATGAAAAGCCCGCCCCCACACCTAAAGGGCAGCCTCCTTATATTCTTTCTCTCGGATGAGATTGAATTTATGGATTTTGTAAAACTTTACAGCCACGAGGCTGATTATGTGATATGCGGTAACGGAATTTTAAACAGCGGTATAAATAACCTGCCTAAAATAAAATATGTAGATATAAATCTTCCTAAAGAAGAACTTATGGCCACGTTATTAGGCATAGCCAATGACTATAAATTAAAAACCCCCGTTTAGTAACGGGGGCTCTGTTTTTATTCTGCAATTATAGACCTTGAAATTACTATCTTCTGTATTTCAGAAGTACCTTCATATATCTGGGTTATCTTAGCATCGCGCATAAGCCTTTCTACGTGGTATTCTTTTACATATCCGTTACCGCCGTGTATCTGTACAGCCTCTATTGCCGTGTCCATAGCAACCTGAGATGCATATAGTTTAGCCATAGCACCACTGATGTCGTAGTTATTGTGGTTGTCTTTGTCCCATGCTGCTTTAAGGCAAAGGTGGCGTGCTGCCTCTATCTGTACTGCCATATCGGCAAGTTTAAATGCTATAGCCTGGTGATTGCAAATTTCAGTGCCGAAAGCCTTACGTTCTTTAGAGTATTTAAGTGCAAGCTCATAAGCGCCTGATGCTATACCTAAAGCCTGGGCTGCAATACCTATGCGACCGCCGGCAAGGGTTTTCATGGCAAACTTAAAGCCGAAGCCATCTTCACCAATGCGGTTTTCTTTAGGAACCTTTACATCAGTAAACATTAAAGAATGCGTGTCAGACCCTCGAATACCAAGTTTTTGTTCTTTAGCGCCTATTTCAAAGCCCGGCATACCTTTTTCTATAATAAGGGCATTAATACCCCTGTGCCTCTTTTCGATATCTGTTTGTGCAATTACCAGATATACATCGGCTGTACTGCCGTTGGTTATCCAGTTTTTGGTACCGTTTAGCAGGTAGTGGTCACCTTTATCAATTGCAGTTGTTTTTTGAGAGGTGGCATCGCTGCCCGCTTCAGGCTCCGAAAGGCAGAATGCGCCTATAATTTCGCCTGTTGCCAGCCTTGTAAGGTATTTTTGCTTTTGCTCTTCTGTACCAAAAGTCTGAAGCCCCCAGCATACCAGTGAATTGTTTACTGACATAACCACTGATGCCGAAGCATCTATCTTAGAAATTTCTTCCATAGCAAGCACATAAGATATTGTGTCTAGCCCGCTACCGCCATATTTAGGGTCTACCATCATGCCCATAAAGCCAAGCTCGCCCATTTTCTTAATCTGCTCAGCAGGAAAACTCTGCTTCTCGTCCCTTTCTATAACTCCGGGCAGCAATTCAGCCTGTGCAAAATCCCTCGCTGCCTTCTGTATCATCAGGTGTTCTTCAGTAAGTTTAAAATCCATAGGTATATTAGATAAGTTTTTGTTTTATTGTGCCCAAATGTAACGATTAATTGCTGAATTTTCAACAGGATTATTTACTTTTAGCCTATGAAAAGCGAGAACTATAACGTTTTAGGAGTTATGTCGGGCACTTCGCTTGACGGGATTGACCTTGCGCATGTTACGCTCTCGGTTCTTGATAATAAATGGAGCTATACCATACATGAAGCAGAGACAATTCCGTATCCTGACGATTGGGTAACAAGGCTTAAAGAAGCAGTTAATTATAATGAAGATGACCTTTTAGTATTAGATGATGCCTATACAGAATTTTTAGCAGGGACTATTTGTTCTTTCATAATTAAATATTCTTTGGATAATCTTGATGCTGTATGTTCGCACGGGCATACAGCGCAGCACCAGCCAAAAAGAGGGATAACACTACAAATTGGCAATAAGCCTGCACTCGCCAGGCATACAGGCTTTACGGTAGTGTGCAACTTCAGGGTACAGGATGTACAAATGGGCGGACAGGGGGCACCCTTAGTGCCGGTAGGCGACAGGCTGCTTTTTGGTAATTATGATTTTTGCCTTAACCTTGGCGGATTTTCTAACATTTCTTTTGAAGATAACGGCACCCGTATAGCTTATGATATATCTCCTGTAAATACTGTTCTTAACTTTTACGCTAACCGGCTCGGCCTGCCGTATGACGATGGTGGCGCCATAGCACGTTCGGGTACTATAGTTCAAACGCTGCTTGAGGCGCTTAACGAGCTTGATTATTACAAAAAAAACCATCCTAAATCATTAGGATTTGAGTATGTAAGGGATGTTGTACTGCCGCTAATGGAAAATTGTACTGCAGGTATACCCGAAAAGCTGCGAACTTTTACAACACATGTTGCTATGCAGCTTGCAAAAGAGATTTTGGCTATTAAACCCGAAGGCAAATTGCTTGTTACGGGCGGGGGCGCTTATAATAACTTTCTTATAGCACAGTTAAAGGCAATGCTACCTGATGTTGCTGTTGTGATTCCTGACGATAAAACCATTCAGTTTAAAGAAGCGCTGATATTTGCACTGCTCGGAGTATTAAAACTAAGGGACGAAATAAATGTTTTGGCAAGTGTAACGGGCGCTACTCACAATCATAGCTCCGGATATATTTTTGAACCTAAATAATGCCGATTTTTTTAATGGCTTCTATAAGTTCATAATCATCACCACCCTTGCCCTGAAGCAGCATGTTCTTCATGCGGGCTTTGCGCTTTTCTATGGCGCTTAAAGAAAGCGGTACATAATTGGGTATGTTCTTGGTAAGTATCCCCTCGCTAAGGCGCATTAATATCTGTTTATCGTAACTATCCAGTTTAAAATTATCAAACACCTTTTCCTTTAACGACTTCACAATTTTATTGCTTAGGTAGGTGTCTCCGTTCTCGAATACTATTTTAAAGGCATTAAGAAACTCATCTATATCTATGTCGCTTTTGCATAATATTCCCTGCGGGTTTATTTCTTTAATAAGCCTGTCAACCAATGCAGCTTCGCTGTGCATGGTTAATATAATAATTATACAGTTGGGCAGCTTGTTTCTTATAAGCAGGCCAAGATCAAAACCGGAAAAAATATTCTTTTCGGGGTAAGGGGGCAGGCTAAGGTCAAGATAGGCAATATCAAACGGCTTGCCTGATTCTTCAGACTCTGTTATTAGCCTGTACGCTTCTTCGCAATCCAGTGCTTTTGTAAATACTAAATTGTGGCCTTCAAAATTTTCATCAGACAGCACATTTATATAGCCGTTAACTGTCATAGGGTGGTCGTCAACGATTAAGATATTAAGGTCCTGCTGCATATTTATGGGTTAGTTGTATGGCAAATTTAACAAATTTTACGGTTTAACCGTAAAATTAACATTTCAATAATTTTTAATTTGCAAAAAAATTTTCTCAAAAATTTTACGTGCAGTACTCTTACCTTATTATAGATGATAACGAAGCACATGTACAGGAAACCCTTTCAGCTTTTGAAGGTTTCCCTGAATACTATTGTGTGGGTGTTGCCGGTAATAAGGCCGATGCAGTAAACAAAATACTGGAGCTGCAGCCACATATGGTTTTTCTGGAAGTTAACCCTAAAAAGAAAAACAGCGGGCTATCACTTAATGTAATTACAGACCTTTATCAATACCTGGACAGGCTTCCTTATTTTGTAATACTTACTGCCACGCAAAGATTCGCTTTTGATGCCATTAAGACAGGTGCACAGGATTACCTGCTGAAACCTCTGGACCGTTTTGAGCTGCGCAAAACACTTTTCAGGTTCCAGAAAACTAATCCTGAAACGGTTAATGATACAATTTGCATACGCTCATATGGTGATTACCAGTTCATATCGCTTCACGACATAGTGTACCTGCAGGCAGATAATAATACTACCGACTTTTATCTTACCAGTGGCAGGAAACTAACAGCTTATAAAACGCTTAAGCATTATGAAGCTAATTTGCCATTATTCTTTTATCGCATACATAACAGCTATATTGTAAATAGCAATCATGTATCGAGAATAAACACCGGAAAATCCTTATGCTACCTTAATAATGGGGAAGTATCTATCTCTTTTTCTAAAACTTTTAAGGATAATATAGATACGATTATACGAAAAATAGCTCCCGAATATTTATAAAAAGGCTATTTACCACGAAAATCAGTCGAGTTACTCGCAGACTGCATTAATCTACAAAACACGTTGTAAATCATGGTAGTAGGCTAATTTATGCCCTTATATTTGTATCAGAAATAACAACTGCAGTGTTATTCTAAACGAGAAAAAATTGAATATAACACACATCTGACACAAAAATTTGATTATCATGAAAAAAAATCTTCTTATCTTAGGTTTAGTAGCTTTCTTAGGTCTTTCTGTTGTATCATGCTCTGCTGATGACAGCTATGTAAATGATGACTCACAGGCTAATTATGTACCACCGGTAGATAATGGTGATAAAGAATTTCCTAAACCACCAATGAAACCGTAACTAAAAAGTTATTATAAAATATATTATTTTTGAGGGCAATGGTACTGATTACCATTGCCCTCAAAAATTTGAATACATTTTTAAAAATACTACTTCTTTCTGTACTTGCGCTTATAGCGGTGCATTGTAATTCGCCCGAAAGAAAGGCACAGTTTAAAACCAAAGCAGGGAGTTATCTTGATAAATCACAAAGCGCAGAGTTTTCTGCCGAGCAGCAGATTGATTATATCGATTCGGCTTATGCCGAATTATCTTCCGGTAACCAGATAGATTCTTTAACGCAATTTTTATACCGGCGCACTATTGCTGCCTATTACAACCAGCAGCGCTATGACAGGGCTATAGCCGTGAGCACAAAAGCCTATGATCTTGCCGAAGAAGCAGGTGATACCCTGGCCATGGCCGATATGCTGTACCGCAAAGGCGAGGTTTATTTTGCTCAGGGCCTTAACGACACCGCCTTTAGTTTTTATGACCAGGCAGAAAAGCTGTACCAAAAAATAGATAGTGATGAAAATAAAGGTGAAATACTGCTTAATAAAGCTTTCATCTATTATTATATTGGTGAATATGTTTTGAGCGAAGTAAAAGGTGTACAGGCACTTGAAATGCTTCAGAAGCAGGATAAGACAATGGCAGTTTATAGCGGTAACAATCTTATTGCCACATCTCTTGAAGAGCAGAACAACACAGAAGAGGCTATGACTTACTATAACAAAGCCCTTCAGCTGTTAGGTAAGCTTAAAGAAGAAGGATATCCGGCTTCGCTGATAGATTACTACCGTGCCTCTACATATAACAATATGGGAGGGGTATATATTAAGGAAGAGGAATATGCCGATGCAATTTCGTTATATACAGAGGCATTAAAATATGATGTTATAAAGACCGATTATCCGTCATTATATGCAAAACTACTTAACAACCTTGCTTATGCTAAGTTTAAGCTGGGCGATCATGCAAACCTGCCCGAATTATTCTTCAGGTCGCTAAAAATAAGAGATTCTTTAGATTTGCAGGCAGGCATTGTGGCCAGTTATATTCACCTGGGTGAGTATTATGCCTATCAAAAAGATACCGCTACGGCATTATCCTACCTTGAAACTGCCTATAAGTCTGCTAAAGAGCTGAAAAGCCACTTTGATATACTTAACAGCCTTAAACTATTATCAGAACTTGATAAAGAAAAAGGCATGTATTACTCCAGCCGCCGTTTCATTGTGAGTGACAGCCTTACCGAAATTGCACGGGCAAACAGGGAAAAATATGCCCGTATAGAATATGAAACAGATAAGCTGCTGGATGAAAAAGAAGCACTTGTAAAGAAAAACAGTTTTATAATAGGTGTTTCGGCGGTAATACTATTATTTATCGCGGCTATATTCATAATATATTATCTTAACTCGCGCAACAAAGAGCTACTTCTTATACAGGAACAACAAAAGGCCAACGAAGAAGTGTACCAGCTGATGGAAGAGCAGCAGCAAAAAATAGATATGGCCCGCAAGGAGGAGAAAGACAGGATTGCTATGGAGCTGCATGACGGGATACTCAATAATATATATGCCGTTAGGCTAAACCTGGAATTTATAAATAAAAAAGCCGATGAGGAATCTATAGGCAAACGTAAGGGGTTTATAAAAGAACTTCAAAGTGTTGAAACTGAGATACGCGCTATATCACATGATCTTAGCCGTAATGCCATGCTGGTAAACCAGAAAAGCTTTGAAAGTGTTTTGGAATATATGATAACATCGCAAAAAAATGAAGTTGAAACTTTATTTGAAGCAGATATTGATAAAGATATAGACTGGGACAGCCTCTCGGGTATCTTTAAGGTCAATATTTACAGGATTGTTCAGGAAACGCTGCAAAACATAAATAAATATGCTAAGGCAAATTTTGCAAAGGTAGAGATTAAGGAAGAAGATAAAACAATAGTAATAGTAGTTACTGATGATGGCGTGGGCTTCGACCCTAAAACAGTAAAGGGTGGTATAGGTATTAAAAATCTTAAAAAGCGTGTGGCTTCTTTAAATGGTACTTTAGATATAACTTCTAAACCAGGTGAAGGCTCTGTAATAAAGGTGGTGTTTCCGCTTTAAGTAAAAAAATTAAAGAATTCACAAATATTAGTTTTATATATTTGTGGCGATTAAACAAAACAACAACAAATGAAAGATTTACTTAGTAAATTCGAAAATAAACAACCTGAAATTATATTTAACTGGAAGGACAGTGAAACCGAAGCCGAAGGGTGGACAGTAATAAATTCTTTACGCGGCGGTGCTGCCGGTGGCGGTACTCGTATGAGAAAAGGGCTTGATATGAATGAAGTACTTTCGCTTGCTAAAACAATGGAAGTAAAGTTTACAGTATCAGGGCCTGCTATTGGCGGTGCAAAGTCTGGTATTAATTTTGACCCTGCCGACCCGCGTAAAAAAGGAGTTTTACAACGTTGGTATAAAGCGGTTTCGCCACTGTTAAAAAGCTACTACGGTACTGGTGGTGACCTTAATGTTGATGAAATTCATGAAGTAATACCAATGACAGAAGAGTGTGGTGTGTGGCACCCGCAGGAAGGTGTTTTTAACGGTTATTTTAAGCCTACAGAGGCCGACAAAATAAACAGGATAGGCCAGCTTCGCCAAGGGGTAATAAAAGTTATTGAAAACCCTGCTTTTTCTCCTGAAGTAAACAAAAAATATACTGTAGCAGATATGATTACCGGTTATGGCGTTGCAGAAGCAGTGCGCCATTTCTATACGATATATGGCGGAGATGTTAAAGGCAAAAAGGCAATAGTGCAGGGCTTTGGCAATGTGGGCAGTGCAGCAGCTTTTTACCTTGCCGAAATGGGAGCTAAGGTTATCGGAATAATCGACCGTGATGGTGGTGTTATAAACAAAGAAGGCTTTAGCTTTGAGCAGATAAGGGAATTGTTCCTTAATAAAGACGGGAACAAGCTTGTTGCAGAAAATATGATTCCGTTTGAGCAGATAAATGCTGAGATATGGAATACCGGCGCAGAGATTTTTGCTCCGTGTGCGGCTTCGAGGCTTGTAACAAAAGAGCAGGTAGAAGCCATGATAGCCGGAGGATTAGAGGTTATATCCTGCGGTGCAAATGTGCCATTTGCCGATAAGGAAATCTTCTTCGGCCCTATAATGGAGGCAACAGACAGTAAGGTAAGCCTGATACCAGATTTTATCTCTAACTGTGGTATGGCAAGGGTATTTGCCTACTTTATGGAGAAAAAAGTGAGCATGACTGATGAGGCCGTATTTAACGATACCTCTGAAACTATAAGAAAAGCAATAGAAAATGTACATGCAAAGAACAGCAGTAAGGTAAACATTAGCCGTACCGCTTTTGAAATAGCATTACAACAATTAGTATAACTTCTTTAAGAAAATAGTAATTTTAATGGCAGAATTTTAGTTCTGCCATTTTTATTTATGAATTACCAGGAAACCACCCAATGGATGTTCAGCCGGCTGCCCATGTACCAGCAGCAGGGTGCATCAGCTTATAAAAAAGACCTTACCAATACGTTACTGCTTGCAGCTCATTTAGGTAATCCGGAGCGAAGGATTAAAACAATACACATAGCCGGCACAAATGGTAAAGGCTCAGTGTCTAATATGCTGGCATCAATTTTACAGGAGGCAGGCTATAAAACCGGGTTATACACATCGCCACATTTAAAAGACTTCAGGGAGCGTATAAAAATTAACGGACAGGATATTTCTGAAGAAGCCGTATGTGAGTTTATAGCTCAAAATAAAGTTTTTTTTGAGAAAAACCAGCTCAGCTTTTTTGAAATGACAGTGGGCCTTGCCTTTGATTATTTTGAGAAAGAAAATGTGGATATAGCCGTTATAGAAACCGGTATGGGCGGCAGGCTCGACTCTACCAACATCATCACGCCGCTGGTGTCGGTTATAACTAATATAGGTTTTGACCATATACAGTTCCTGGGAAATACAGAAGAAGCCATAGCAGGCGAAAAAGCAGGTATTATTAAAAACAATATTCCAATTGTTATTGGCGAATATACTGATATCACAAAAAAAGTTTTTACAGGTAAAGCGCAGGCAACAGGTTCTGATATATACTTTGCACAAGATGAGGTTATGGCAGATTACCCTTCAGATCTTACGGGAGCCTATCAGGTTAATAATAAAAAGACAGTGCTAAAAACAATAGCTTTACTGCAAAAACATTTTAATATCACTGAAGATAATATCAAGAATGGCTTGCTTAATGTAAAGCGCAATACGGGCTTTATGGGCAGGTGGCAGCAAATTAATGATAGGCCTGTCGCTGTTTGCGATACTGCACATAATGCACATGGTTTAAAAATTGTGGTGCAACAGCTACTGCAGCAGCCGTTTGAAAAATTACATATTGTTTTCGGCGTAGTTAATGATAAAGACCTTACTGATATATTGCCTTTATTACCCAAAGCTGCCGAATATTACTTTTGCCGTCCTGATGTTCCGCGGGGGCTGGATGCAGAGGTTTTACAACAAAAGGCGGCTGAGCAGGGCTTAAGCGGAGGGGTATATACTTCAGTTACAACTGCATACAAAGCGGCTTTAAGTAATGCATTGGCTGACGATTTTATTTATGTGGGCGGGAGTACATTTGTTGTAGCAGAAATTTTATAATTTTTTAAAATTATGTTTGCAAATACCAAAAACTGGGCTATATTTGCACTCGCAATACGGAACTGATAACAGCCAAGTATAGCAAAACATATTGGGGCGATTAGCTCAGCTGGTTCAGAGCACCTCGTTTACACCGAGGGGGTCGGGGGTTCGAACCCCTCATCGCCCACCACAATTGAACTTTATATCATTATAAAGTACATTAAAACATGAAAACCTGCAAGTTACAGATTTGCAGGTTTTTTTATTTTTATCCCTGTATTGTCAAATTCTAAAAAATGCAAAGTGATTTATTGCACATTTAATAGTGCAGACTGATTGTTTTACTACTATTTTCTTTATTTGTTAAGTTAATGTGGGAGCTCCATAATTAAAAGAAAAGCTTATTGTTAATTAAGAGATTTATTAATTACAAATATTTTCAAAATTTTCATCATCAGGTTTTATGCATAAAGTTGTTTTAATGCGTTTACGTATTTTATATGGTTTGTCTTTACAGATAAGATAATTTACTCCTTCCAATAAGCTGTTAGTCACAATTTTTCTATACGTAACATCTTCTTCTTTTATAATGCCTAATTCAACTTTCACTTCGGTTGAATCTAACATCCGTAAAGAGTCTAAACACTTTATAACATCAATAAATGGTCTATTATTAATATTTTGAACATTTTCACCTAGTAAAAAGAAAATCTTACCTTTATATTTAATATAGTCCGAGGGAAAATTTTCCTTTATATGCTTCGACCTTAATACAAAATAATCATATTCAGTTTGAGGAAATATGTTATATAAGCTATAATTTTTGCCCATTATAGACTTGTCATCTAGTAAAAAAACATTATGTTTTTTAATATATTCTTTATTGCTAATAAAATAATCACTTATTACTATTTCATATTGATGATTAAGTTTAGTTTCTGATTTTTTATTGACAATACTTTTACAACATGTTGTTAGTAAAATTA
>NZ_JAMWYY010000057.1 GCF_024305175.1 Flavobacterium sp. | reverse complement strand
AGATGAATATGTTTGTAAAAATGGAGAATTTATTTTAATGAAGTAGTTGCTTCAAATTAGTGTCAGTATAATTAATGAACATTCTTTTAAAATATATTAAAGAGAAGAAAGTAATTATTATTACAGCGCCCGATATTACGACCCTAAATTTAGTATATTTATATCGGTTGACCCGCTTGCCTACGGGAGAGGAGTGCGGATCCTCCTCCTAGGTAAACTGGATCTTACTGATGGAACTGTACCAAGTCATTCAGAATCCATACCTTCATATTGATATAAGATAAAATAACAAAAGCGCTACGATTGTAGCGCTTTTTTTTCTATAAACTATTCTTAAAACTCTGCGTTTTGAGGTGTCCTCGGGAAAGGTATAACATCACGAATGTTAGTCATGCCCGTTACAAACAGTACGAGGCGTTCAAAGCCAAGCCCGAAGCCACTGTGCACTGCGGTACCAAACCTGCGGGTGTCAAGATACCACCAAAGCTCTTTTTCATCAATGCCCATATCGGCTATTTTCTGCTTCAGCACATCAAATCTTTCTTCCCTTTGCGAACCGCCAACAATCTCACCAATACCGGGGAATAGTATATCCATAGCGCGAACGGTGTTGTTATCATCGTTCAGCCTCATGTAAAATGCCTTTATCTTTGCGGGGTAATCAAACAATATTACAGGCGACTTAAAGTGTTTTTCTACCAAGTAACGCTCGTGTTCACTCTGTAAATCGGCACCCCATTCCTCAATAATATATTTAAACTTCTTATTCTTGTTGGGTTTAGAACCTTTAAGTATATCTATTGCTTCGGTGTAGCTTACACGCTTAAAGTTGTTCTCTAAAACAAACCTCAGCTTTTCCAGCAGGCTCATTTCGCTGCGCTCGTTGGCAGGCTTGTTTTTCTCTTCATCCTTCATCCTTTGATCAAGAAAAGTAAGGTCTTCCGGGCATTTCTCAAGCGCATAGCGTATTACATACTTAATAAAGTCCTCAGCAAGGTCCATGTTTGCATCAAGGTCATTAAATGCTACTTCCGGCTCTATCATCCAGAATTCGGCAAGGTGGCGTGATGTGTTGCTGTTCTCTGCACGAAAGGTAGGTCCAAAAGTATATACCTGACCAAGTGCCATAGCATAGGTTTCCGCCTCAAGCTGACCCGATACGGTAAGGTTGGTTTCCTTGCCGAAAAAGTCTTCTTTATAATCTACTTTGCCGTCTTCTGTAGCAGGCGGGTTTTGCGCAGGCAGTGTGGTAACACGGAACATTTCGCCCGCGCCCTCTGCATCACTTCCTGTAATTACCGGAGTGTTTACATATACAAACCCCCTGTCCTGAAAGTAATGGTGCACTGCAAAAGACAGTACAGAACGCACGCGCATTACTGCCCCAAAAACATTGGTGCGGACACGAAGGTGGGCATTTTCCCTTAAAAATTCAAGGGAATGCTTTTTAGGCTGAATCGGGTATTCTTCCGGGTCGCTGTCGCCCAGTATTTCAAGTTGCTTTACCTGAATTTCATATTTCTGCCCGCTACCCTTGCTTTCGGTAAGGTCACCCTTAACCGATACGGCTGCACCGGTAGTAATTCTTTTCAGGGTTTCGGCAGGAGTATTTTCAAAGTCAACTACACACTGAATGTTGTGTATAACAGAACCGTCATTAAGCGCCAAAAACTGATTATTACGGAAAGTTCTTACCCATCCTTTTACAGATACATCATCAATCGGCTTCGTGCTGTTCAGCAGGTCTTTAACTTTTGTGTGCTTCATTTTTACTGTTAATTTATTTTTTGGCTTCTATTGCTGTGCATGCTATATCCAATGTACGGATAAATGCCTGCAAATGTAGTAAAAACCACAAAAAAGTTAAATTTTACAGCTTTAATATTTAGAAAACTTTACATTAGTGGCATGAACTGGCTACTTCTTATTATTGCAGGTTTGTTTGAGGTGGGTTTCGCCTCCTGCCTGGGCAAGGCTAAAGAAACTACAGGCACAACATCTGCTTACTGGATGGGCGGCTTTTTTGTTTGCCTTACTATCAGTATGGTGTTACTGTATAAGGCGACACAGCAGCTTCCTATAGGTACTGCCTATGCCGTGTGGACAGGGGTTGGCGCAGCAGGAACGGTACTGGTTGGTATTTTTGTATTTAAAGAACCGTCAGATTTTTGGAGGCTGTTTTTCCTTACCACGCTTATAGCTTCTATAATAGGGCTTAAAGTGGTGTCGCATTAAAAGCTGTTACAGCAGGTTAAGCACAAAACTTACTTTAAGGGAAATATTCCTGTCGAACTGCGGCAGGTGATAAGGGCCGTAGCGGTAAAATGCAGAAAGGCCGAAACCCTTAAAAATTTCATTAAGCTCTATACCACTTTCATAATATCCTTTTTCCAGTGTATTAAAAGCGATGCCCTCGTGTTCTTGGGGCTCTTCCATATTACCCCACGCAAAGCGCGTAACCAGCATAGGCGAAAGCTTTATTGCGTTTGATATGGTAAAGCGGCTCATGCCATGCTTTAGCTGCACTATAACATACTGGCTGGAAAAGAACTCATTGAAATACATGGTTTCAAAGCTGTTTTTGCCCGCAAGGGTTATCCTGCCCAAAACGCCGTCTTTATCTAGGTTGTTGGGCGAGGTGCTGTATAAATGCGTGAGCGGGCTATCGCCTACTGCAACACCGGTTTGGATAAGAGCAGAAGTTTTCTGGCCGTTCAGGTATTTCTTTTCCATCTCTGCCCTGAAGTCGAGCTTGCCAAAAGTAAGGTCGCTTTCCAATATGCCCGCAACCGACTGTGTGTACTGAAAAGCAAATTTAGGGAACCGTTTATCTACTTCAATACGCCCGTTTGGGGTCTGCATAAAATCGCTGAAAGGGTTCCATTGTATGGCTACGGATGCAGTGGTAAGGTGAAACAAAGGGTAACTCCTGCCACCCGGGCTGTATACATAGCTGAATTTCGGGTCTATCCTGCTGCGGGTTACCTGCCAGTGGCTTTCTGTTTTAGGTATAATTTTGGTTTCAATATAAGCCTGATAGGTCTGGTGGTTGTAAAAGGTAGAAATGTTGATGGGGCGGGGGTCATAAATCTTAAACACCCGCTTATCGGTTGCAAAGGAGGTACTTGCAATTTCCCTTACATCATCGGTATAGGAGAAGCCTACCCATGAACCTGAAAATTTGCCTACCCGTACTGCTGAGCCGAGGCTGTATTTAAAGGCGCCGTCTTTAGTTCCGTATGCACCATAGCCTGTAAGCCTGAAAGTTTCGGAAAACTTATCATTTGTTATGCCGCCTACACCCAGCCTGAAGCCCTCATAATTGTTGTATTTAATAATATCACGAAGGTCGAAATCAAACATCCCGACAGGCACATAACCGTTAATTATCTTTTTGCCGAGAAATATTTTATACTCCCAGTTTTCCTTAGCCACAAGGCTGTCTAATGCCACATAGGTTTTCATGCTCCTCGAATCAAGCGTATCGCGGCGGTAGCGGTTCCAGTAACTCTCCGGGCGGTTTATTGCCTCTTCTGTTATTTCTATTGCCACTGCACTATGCCGTATGGGAGTAGGGGTGTTAAACTCCTTTTCAAAATTATAAGATTCAGATAGCAGGTAAACATAATCTGAAGCTACGGCATCCCTTTTACTCCGCTCTTTATCGGCAGCATCAAATTTTATGGTTTCGCCCAGTATTTTTATATCCTGCTTGTTGTTTCCTTTCACCACTTTAAGCGTTTTTCCGTCAGGAAACCATATCCCGGCGCTTTCTTCAAACCTGAACAGGTGGGTAGAGGTTATATCAAGCACATTCTTTATCCGGAAAACAGCTTTTGAAATGCCGTAATTGTTGCTGTCTATGTATAATACACCCCGCAGCTTTTTGTTTTTTCTGTCACGCTTAGGCTTAAAATAAACCATATAGGCCTTTCGCCCGTCTATGCTAACGGTGTCCAGTATTTTATAATTATAGTCTTTCAGGGCATCATACCCTACAGGCCCGGCATACTTAGTTTCCAATAGTTCTATATTGTCATCATATACCGAATACGATTGCAGCGTAAGCCCGATAATTTCATAAAGTGGGTGTTTAAAGCCTGCCATGCGGGTGGCCAGCACATTTTCTTTAAGCCCCTGTTCTTTATTAAACCTGAACTCCGACACCTTTTCTGTCTGGTACAGGTGCTGCTTTTCTATTATCTTTTTGAATTTAAAGTCGGAAGAATCTATTTTGGCAAAACGCCGACCGGCTTTTTCATATACATAAACAGAATCCAACTTACCCGAAATAGAATCGGGGTTTGCAGTCACTAAAAGCCGGTTGTAGGTTTTATATTTAAAGCTTTCCAGCTTTAGCTGCGGGTTGTTTTGCGGCTTGTTGTATAACACCTTACGCATAAGGGCATCGGCGGGGTTGCCGCGCTCCAGTACAAGTTCTTTTAGCTGTTCGGTATGCGGGGTAAGCGTAATGCTATAACCTTTGTGTCCGGGTATAACAGCAATTTTTTCAGCTTTATACCCTGTATAGCTTACGCTGAACCACGCAGTGGCATCTGTAGTAAATTTACCGTCGATATCGGTTACGGTAGTTTGGCCTCTATCGGTTATAATAGTGGCAAAAGGCAGGGGGTAGTTGTTCTCACTTTCGCGTACTGTACCGGTAACGGTAAACTGCGCCTGGCAGGCCAGGCTGGCAAAAAGCAGCAACAGCGTAAGGATTTTCATGAGCCTTTTTATGCTAAACGGAAAAACAGGCAAATTGTTTCGGTAAATATAATGCATAAATAAGAAATCCGCTGTTAGGCGGATCTCATATTTAAACTTTCATTATTTCGGCTTCTTTGTGTGCCAGCAGCTCATCAATTTTTTTGATGTAGCTGTTGGTAAGCTCCTGTACCTCATCCTCTGCACTCTTGCAAACATCTTCAGATACGCCGTCTTTTTCGAGTTTCTTTATCTCGGTGTTGGCATCCTTACGGGCATTACGCACACCAATTTTAGCCTCTTCTGCCTCGGCTTTGGCCTGTTTTACAAGGTCACGCCTACGCTCTTCTGTAAGCGGTGGTACGCTTATTATAATACTTTCGCCGTTATTCATCGGGTTAAAGCCCAGGTTCGCAATCATAATAGCCTTTTCTATAGGCTGCATCATGCTTTTTTCCCACGGCGCAATAGTAATGGTGCGCGCATCAGGTGTGTTAATGTTGGCTACCTGGCTAAGCGGGGTTGCGGCGCCGTAATAGTCTACTTTTACACCGCCAAGCATGGCAGGGCTTGCCTTACCGGCACGTATGTTTAAAAACTCTTTTTCAAGGTGCAAAAGAGAGTTGTTCATAGATTCTTTGGTACTATCTAAAATAAAATCAATTTCTTCCATAGCCTTAATTTCTATATAAAAATTAAACGTTTACTGTAGTTCCTACCAGTTCGCCATCGCAAACCTTTACAAGATTACCTTTCTTGTTCATGTCAAAAACAATAATAGGCAGTTCATTTTCCTGGCTCAGGGTAAATGCGGTGGTATCCATTACATTAAGACCTTTTGCCAAAACATCCTCAAAAGTAAGGGTGTCATATTTTGTAGCTGTGGCATCTTTTTCAGGGTCGGCGGTATAGATACCGTCAACACGTGTGCCTTTTAAAATTACATCGGCGTTAACCTCTACACCGCGCAACACTGCCGCAGTGTCGGTAGTAAAGTATGGGTTGCCCGTTCCGGCTCCAAATATTACTATACGGCCTTTTTCAAGATGACGCACAGCCCTTCTTTTAATATAAGGCTCTGCAATGGCCTCTATTTTAAGCGCTGTTTGCAGGCGTGTCTGCATGCCGGCATCTTCCAGTGCGCCTTGTAGTGCCATACCGTTTATAACAGTGGCAAGCATGCCCATATAATCTCCCTGAACCCTGTCCATACCATTGCTGGCACCGGCTACACCACGAAAAATGTTGCCGCCGCCAATAACTATGGCTACCTGCACGCCTTTATCGTGTATCATCCTTATTTCCTCGGCATACTCGGCAAGCCTTTTAGGGTCTATACCATACTGCCTGTCACCCATAAGGGCTTCACCACTCAGTTTTAACAGAATTCTTTTATATTTCATTGGGATTTTATTGACTGGTGCAAATATAGCAATAAAAGTTTTTCTCAATCAAAATTGTTAACCCGGCTGCTTATACTATTAGTTCATTATACGATTTTTTTGCCTGTTCGTAGCCAATCATGTATATCTCTTCCATTTTTTGCTTGTTGGTTTCAAAGGTGTTGTACAGTGCAAGTTCATCAGGGCTTATAACCCAGTCGCACAGCGTAAACTTCTGCATATTGGTATTGGCAGACAGCAGGTCGTAAGCGCGTGTGGTTACCGACTTGATGCTTTTCAAGTCTTCTTTGGCTATTTTCTGGATGGGGCTTACATATACTCCTACAAGTGTGTCGCAGCGTCCCTGTAAAATATCAGTAGGGAAGTGGTTTAATATACCTCCGTCACTATACAGTTTGCCATCAATTTCGTAAGGTGATATGATTCCCGGAAATGCCGACGACGCAAGCACAGCATCCACAATTTTTACCTCAGGCCCAAATATGCGCAGCTTGCCCGAAACAAGGTCGGTTGCAGTTAGGTGCATCCTGAAGGGCAGTTCTCCTAACAGCTTGTCGCCGAAAACGCTTAAAAAATAATTTTTAAAGGCGTCAGAATCTATAAAACCCGGTTTCCTGAATGTAAAATGCCGCCAGTGAAAAAAATAGATCGATTTAAAGAATTCCAGTATTTCATCGGGCTTTTTACCGCATGCATAAAGAGATGCCACTATGGCGCCGCTGCTGGTGCCTGCAATGTGATGCGGCCTGAGGCTAACCTCCTCCAAAAACTTAAGTACGCCCGCATGTGCTATCCCTTTAGTGCCGCCACCCGATAATATTAAGCCTATCGTGCTTTTTTCAAACTTCATTTTTATAAAGATTACCCGACTAAAATACGTCTTTTATTCATGTTGTTTTATTGGTGGCTGTTAAAACTTGCCGTAATTTTGTAGTAGCAAACACTTAAATATTATGGAAGAAATAATAGCATCGGCTTTAGAAAAAAGCTATTCTTATACAGAGTACCGCAACCATATTTCGCACCTGCTGCTGCAGGGGCTAAGCACCGGCAACACCCAAAGTGAAGACCTTACCCATTACAGCTCGATTAACGAGGTGCGGATGAACCGCCTTGATAAAACCATAAAGATACTGCCCGAAGTGCAGGAAAGGCTTAAAGCGGTTAAAGGCAGTTACATTTGGCTTGTAATAAGCGAGGGCTGGTGTGGCGATGCCGCACAATTGCTGCCGATTATTAAAAAAATGGCAGATGAGAACGAACTGACCGAACTGCGTATTGTATTGCGTGATGAGAATCCTGAACTGATGGATAAATTCCTGACCAACGGCGCACGCTCTATACCCAAGCTGCTGATTGTAGATACCGAAACCAACGCAGTATTTGAAAGCTGGGGGCCAAGGCCTGCGGGTGCAGCACAGCTTATTGCCGACTATAAAGCTGCACACGGCAAAATAGACGAAACGGCAAAGACAGAGTTGCAAAAGTGGTACCTTAACGACAATGGTCACAGCACCATGCAGGAAATAGCCCAGCTTGCAGAGCTTATAGAAAAAAGGTTTTAATTACTTACGGGCAATGTGCCTATAATATCTATATTACCGGAAAGGGAAATGCCCCCGGGGTTACACCCGGGTTCTCCTTCCGGTATTTTTTTATTAATAGTATTATAGTATGTTACCCATGCCGGGAAAAATGTATCAGTACCGGGCTGCTTGTAGGTCATTGGATAAAGTGTAAAAAAGGGCTTGCCCATATTGGCATATAAAAAGGCATCATATATAAGTTCCGAACAATAATAGCTGCCGTTGTCATAAACATACTCATCGTCATAAGGCACGCCAAGCTGTTTCAACGAAAAGCCGATTGCAGCGGGTAGCAGTTGCGCATATTGTTTTTTAACCCTGCCCACATACATTGGCTTTGCCGTGTTTTTTGCAAACTGCTCAAAAGGTGTAAGCCTTACCGCTTTGCCTGCTGCCTCTATAATGTATAAAGTATCGTTACGATGGTACACCAGCCCCATGTGGCTAAAGTCATTCCCTTTATAACCTTCGGTAACAGCCTCTATGGCATCGCAAAGCGGGCCGCAGTCCATATCCTGAAAAATAAGGTCGCCGTCTTTTAAATCCTCAGTGCGTATGTTCTGCGCAAAGCTGCTTAAAACTATAAAAAATGCGAGTATTGCTGTTTTCATACTATAAAAAATCTAAAGCTATAAGCCCGATACAAAAATTGGCGGCGGTATTATATCCGTGAACGGAAAAGTTGCTGGCATTCACTTCTAAATAGATTACAATGCTGTCGTCAAAACCAAGCCCAAGGCGGTATTTTTGGTAAGTGCCGCTAAGGCTGCCCCTGCCCAATGCAAAAGAGTAGCCGTAACCGCCCTGTATTATTATAGAACTTTCGTCTGTAATATGCGGGTTAAGCATAAGGCTGCCATATACCGGAACGTTTGCGAGCCGCAGGTATCCGGTATAGTCGATACCAGTATTTAATGATAAGCCAATCCTTGACTTATAGTGTATGCCATAGCCAAGATGTGCACTTATTCCGTCGGGGACGAAAAGGTCGTAAAATTGTGTACCGTCGGTATTGTATTCAGAATCTTTGTAAGGGTTCGCCCGCAACGGTACAGATAGCGAAACGTGCCTGAACCATATTTGCTCCGCAGGTGTTTTGTCTTCTGGGTCTATCCTTGTTATATAAACAGTCTTATTCTTTTTGCTTTGCGCTGAAAGCGAAGCGCAGCAAAGGCAGAACAATGCACAGAAGAATATTTTAAGGTACAACTTCATCTTCAAAAGCTTGAGGGCTAATGGCGTTGATAACGTTAAAATTGCCTATTTTAGTACGGCGTAGCGCAGTAAGGTGGGCACCCGACTGCATTGCCTGTCCAAAATCATGGGCAAGTGAGCGTATATATGTCCCTTTGCTGCACACTACCGTGAAATCTATTTCGGGGAGGGCAACGCGTGTAATTTCAAATTCGTGAATGGTAACCTTCCGGTAAGCAATTTCCACTTCTTCGCCTTTGCGGGCATGCTCATACAAGCGCTTGCCGTCTTTTTTTATGGCAGAAAATACAGGAGGTTTCTGGTCTATCTCGCCTGTAAACTGTTTTGTTGTTTCGTGTATAAGCGCTTCTGTAATATGGGCTGTGTCGAAGGTTTGGTTAACCTCTGTTTCAAGGTCATAAGATGGTGTTGTGGCGCCAACAACAAAAGTGCCTGTATATTCCTTAACCATTCCCTGAAGTTCGGGTATGCGCTTGGTAAATTTGCCTGTGCAAATTATGAGCAATCCACTGGCAAGTGGGTCAAGTGTACCCGCATGGCCTACCTTTATCTTCTTTAGCCCTAAATGCTTTTTAAGGCTCCACTTTACTTTATTAACCGCCTGAAAGGAACTCCAGAGCAATGGTTTGTCTATAAGCAGTACTTTTCCTTCTGTAAATTCTTCAGGTGTAGGCAAAACGGCAATTATTTGTAAGTTATAAAGTAGGCAAGCAGTAATGCACCTGCAATAATGCGGTACCAGCCCCAGGGCTTAAAGCCATATTTTTTAATGAGCCCTATAAAACCTTTAATGGCTATTATGGCAACAATAAAGGCAACAACATTACCCACAAAAAACATGGTAAGCGTGTCTGACGACTCCGTTAAAAGCTCATAACCTTTTTTGCCAGTATTCTCGTATGTTTTAATGAACACCGAATAAATAGTTGCTGCCGCCATGGTGGGCACTGCCAAAAAAAAAGAAAACTCAGCTGCATTTTCGCGGGTAAGCCCCTGCTGCATACCACCTATTATAGAGGCTGCCGAACGGCTGGTGCCGGGCATCATGGCAAGGCACTGCCAAAAGCCGATGGTAATTGCTTTTTTATTGGTTATCTGTTCTTCGGTTGTTATAGGCTGCGGGTTCTTAAAGAGGTTTTCTATAAACAGTAAAATCACGCCGCCCACTATCAGTACTATTGCAATAGGTATGGGCTGCTCCAGCGCTTCTTCTATCAGGTCGTTAAACAGCAGGCCCAGCACCAGCGCGGGTATTACCGCCATAGCCAGCTTCAGGTAAAAATTAATGCGGGTAAAATCAAAAAACTTTTTCCAGTATAAAGCCACTACTGCCAGTATTGCCCCGAACTGTATGGAAACCTGAAAGAGCTTTACATAATCATCTTCCTGAATGCCGTAGTATGAGCTGGCAAAAATCATGTGAGCGGTAGAGGATATGGGCAGGTATTCTGTAAGCCCTTCTATTATGGCAAGTATTACGGCCTGGAAAAAATCCATTTATGGTTATTTTTTAAAGTTCTTAATTGGCTTTTCTTCAGGAAAAGTAGTTTCGTTTGTGTTAGCGGTTGCTTTTGGCGCAGGGTTTTTAAATATGGCATATATTGTAATACCAAAACCAATAAGCACAACAGTAGGCGCAAGCCTTATCCTCCTGAAATTAAAAATATCAGGGCTGAATACGTTGGGGTCGTCACTGCCGCCACCTGCCATAAGTATAAAGCCAAGCGCTATAACAGCAAGCCCAATAAGTAATATTTTGTAATTAACCTTTTCAAAAAGAAAATGCGTTTTTATTTCGTTGTTATTGTTCACTTTGTTGTTGTTTAAAGTTTAACGTTTAAGGTTTCCGTTTTGAGGCTTAATATAAATCGTCGGTTCTCAGGTTCAGGAACCTTTGTGTAGCAAAAAAGGTGCTTATTGCAGCTATAATAATACCAAAGGCAAGCACCCCGGCAAACACTATAGCGGTAGGCACCCAGTCTTCCCATATATTAAGCACAGGGAAAGCCTCATCAAGGTAATATACCAGCCAAATTAATGCGCCTATGGCAAGAAGCGAGCCTATAAGCCCCAGTTTAATGCCCCTCCATACAAACGGCCTGCGGATAAATGATTTGGTAGCGCCCACCATCTGCATTGTTTTAATGGTAAAGCGGTGGTTATAGATAGAAAGGCGAAGCGAGCTGTTTATTAAAAGCATCGATACAAATGCCAGCACTCCGCTTATAACCAGTATCCAGAACGATATAACTTTAATGTTCTCGTTTGCCATTTCAACCAGCACCATGTCATAGGTAATATCGCCCACCATAGGGTTAGAGCGGAACTGTACTTCTATATTCTTAATGCTGTCGTTCTGTACATAACCGCCTTTAAGATGCAGGTCATAAGAATTCATAAGCGGGTTGCTGTCAAGCAGGGTTTCATAGTCGCCCATAATATCCCGGTTATTTTCTGCCGCTTCTTCTTTAGATACGTATTTAAAATCTTTTATAAACGGTGAGTTTTTAAGCTGCTCGCCAAACGCCTGCATGGTGCTGTCGGTAGCCTCACGCTTAAAATATACCGTCATGGGTATGTTTTCTTTAACATAGCCCGATATCTTTTCGGTATTAATAACAAATAATCCTAATGCCCCAAGGAGGGTAAGCACGATAAAAATGCTGAGTATTACAGAAAAATAGGAAGAAATTAGCCGCCTTTTTTGGAATTTCTCAAAAGATGATGCCATAGGATTGGTTTTAAGCGGTAAAAATAATAAAGAAATTTGTTAAACATAGTTTATAACGGGCAAAGTTTTGACTTTCGTACAATAAGCGTAAATTTGCGGGTTAACAGGACTTTTAAAACTTTACGACTTACAACTTTTCTATCATAGCATGAAATACAACCCCAACGAAATTGAGGCCCGCTGGCAAAAGTACTGGGCAGAGAACAAAACATTTATGGCTGATGATTTATCAGACAAGCCTAAATATTATGTACTGGATATGTTTCCGTACCCATCCGGCGCTGGGCTGCACGTGGGGCACCCGCTGGGCTACATAGCCTCTGATATATATGCGCGCTACAAGCGCCACCAGGGTTATAATGTGCTGCACCCGCAAGGGTATGACAGCTTTGGCCTTCCGGCAGAGCAGTATGCCATACAAACCGGGCAGCACCCTGCCATAACTACCGAAGCAAACATTAACCGCTACCGCCAGCAGCTTGATAAAATAGGCTTTTCGTTCGACTGGGACAGGGAGGTGCGCACCAGCAGCCCCGAGTATTACAAATGGACGCAGTGGATTTTTATACAACTGTTCAACTCATGGTACAATAAAGATGCTGATAAAGCGGAAAGCATTTGCACGCTGATAGCCATTTTTGAAAAAGAAGGCAATGCATTTGTTAATGCCGTTAGCGATGATAACATACCTGTATTTACTGCCGAAGACTGGAACGGCTACAATAAAGAAAAGCAGGAGCGCATACTTTTACAATACAGGCTTACCTACCTTGCCGAAACCGAAGTGAACTGGTGCCCTGCACTGGGTACGGTACTGGCAAATGATGAAATTGTAAACGGTGTTTCGGAAAGGGGGGGGCATCCGGTTATCCGTAAAAAGATGACGCAGTGGAGCATGCGCATTTCGGCCTACGCCGAGCGCCTGCTTGCAGGGCTTGATACAATAGACTGGACAGAATCGTTAAAAGAAAGCCAGCGCAACTGGATCGGTAAATCGGTTGGTGCATCAGTTACCTTTAAGGTTAAGCAGCCCACATCGGAAAAAGATATGGTGGAGTACTTTCTTACCGGGGATGATACGGGCGATTACGAAATAGAAGTATTTACCACAAGGCCTGATACTATTTTCGGGGTAACGTTTATGACACTTGCGCCCGAGCATGACCTTGTGCCCAGAATAACTACACCGGAGCAAAAAGCGGCTGTAGAACAATATATAGAAGCAACGGCAAAACGCAGTGAGCGCGACCGTATGGCTGATGTAAAAACCATATCGGGTGTGTTTACAGGGGCTTATGCAGAACATCCGTTTACCAAAGAACCCATACCGGTTTGGATAGGCGACTATGTACTGGCGTGTTATGGCACAGGGGCTGTTATGGCTGTGCCGGCAGGTGACCAGCGCGATTATGATTTTGCAAAGCATTTTAATATCCCCATAAAAAATATTTTTGCCCCCCAACCCCCAAAGGGGGAGAATCCTGACGAGATAATTGCTGAAGAAGCATTCTCTGCCAAAGAAGGGTTTACGCTTGTTAATTCAGATTTTCTGGATGGGATGTCTTATAAAGAAGCTACAAAAGCGGTTATTAAAAACCTTGAAGATATAGGCAGGGGCAAGGGTAAAACCAACTACCGCCTTCGCGATGCGGTGTTTAGCCGCCAGCGCTACTGGGGTGAGCCGTTCCCGGTATATTATGTAAACGGGCTGCCGCAGATGATAGCTACAGAGCATTTACCTGTGCGCCTGCCGGAAGTAGAAAAGTACCTCCCAACCGAGGACGGACAGCCACCGCTGGGCAACTCGTCTGAATGGGCATGGGATACTACACAAAACAAAGTAGTGGCTAACAGCCTTATTGATAACCAAACTATTTTCCCGCTGGAGCTTAACACCATGCCCGGCTGGGCAGGCAGCTCGTGGTACTGGCTGCGCTATATGGATCCGTTCAATAAGGAACAGTTTGTTTCTGCCGGGCATGAGGCTTATTGGCAGAATGTTGACTTATATATAGGCGGTAGCGAGCACGCTACCGGGCACTTGCTATACAGCCGTTTCTGGAATAAGTTCTTAAAAGACAGGGGATACATCAACAGCGATGAGCCGTTTAAAAAGCTCATCAACCAGGGAATGATACTGGGCACAAGCGCTTTTGTGCACGAAGCCATTTATAACTATAACTGCACTATAGAAGATATAAACTTTACCGGCATGAACGAAAGTACCGAAGGCAGCTTTACGGTATACCTTTCTAAGTCATTGGCAGATAAGTATAATACTGATGAGGTAAAGAAAAAAGTAAAGAATTTACTGCTGAACGATATTTTTGCTTCTAAAGCTATAAAGACCTACCGCAAGGTTGACCTTGAGTTTGGCGAGGCGACAGTGAGGAATATTCATGCTGATGTAAGCCTTGTAAATGCTTCGGACGAGCTTGATATAGATGGTTTCCGCAACTGGAGGAGTGAGTATAACACAGCGCGTTTTATTACAGAGGATAACGGCAATTATATCGTAAGCCGCGAAGTAGAGAAAATGTCGAAGTCAAAATATAACGTAGTAACGCCTGATGATATCTGCGAACAGTACGGGGCTGACACCCTGCGTTTATATGAAATGTTCTTAGGCCCGCTGGAGCAGGCCAAGCCCTGGAATACTGCCGGAATTACCGGCGTTAGCGGTTTCCTTAAAAAACTATGGAAGTTTTACTTTGACGATAAGGGGCTTATTGTAAACAGTAATCCTGCTTCTGCCGAGGCATACAAGATACTGCACCGCACTATCAAAAAGGTTCAGGATGATATTGAGAACTTCTCGTTTAATACCTCTGTTAGTTCTTTCATGATAGCGGTAAACGAACTAACCGCTATTAACTGCCATGAGCGTTTAATATTAGAGCCGCTTGCAGTTATCATATCGCCTTATGCTCCGCACATTGCCGAGGAGCTATGGCACAGGCTGGGGCACCAGGGGAGCATAAGCAAAGTGCCGTTCCCTATATTTAAGCCGGAGTACCTTGTAGAGAGCAGTAAGGAATATCCGGTTTCTTTTAACGGCAAGATGAGGTTTAAGATAGAGCTGCCGCTGGACATGCCGCAGGACGAAATGCAGCAACTAATACTTGCCGATGATCGCACCGTGCAGCAACTGGAGGGCAAAACGCCTAAAAAAGTAATTATCGTTCCCGGTAAGATTATCAATATTGTGATGTAATTTTAATAAGATAAAATTATTTTAAACGATATGTTGCTGAAAATCAACATATCGTTTTTATTTTTTTAATTAACATATTTAACACGAATTTTTTGGCACGGGGTTTGGTTATGGGAAATCAAATCATTAATCAAAAAATAACAGTTAAAACAAAATCAACATGAAAAAAATCTTACTTACAGTAGTATGCCTTGCATCATTTTCGGTATTTGCACAGGAAACAGATTCAGCTACAACAGAATCAGGAGAACCAATCAGCAAAGGCTTTTATGTAGCGTTTGGTGTAGGGACTATGAATGACTACGAAATTAATGACAAGCTTGAAGCTTCGGGCATGCCGCAGTTGCCGGATGCTATGTTCGAGGCCGGTTTCGGTTACAACGTGACATGGGAAAAAATTATGTTTGATTTTGAGTTCAATACCAATTACTATGATAAAAAAACAAGTAGCGACAGGGTGAGGGGTGCTGTGGCAGGTTTAACATTAAGGCCGCAGTACATACCTTTAAGGGGTAACGGTTTTTATATAGGTACCGGTGCTGACATTTCTTATACCACCAATACTTTCGACCTTTACAGGCGCGGCACCGAAATAGATCTTAATAATCTTAACCCGGCATTCCATTCAGGGCATATCAGCTTGGGCAACGAGCAGTTATTTATAGGTCCGTCCATATCAGTTGCGGCTTTTCAAAAATCATCATTCCCGTTAAGGTTAAATATGGGGTATCAATGGGCAGTATTAAGCGGCAGCTGGGACAGCGAAGTAGCCGATGTGGCAAATACAGTTAAGGAGAACGGGCAGGGCCGCTTTTATGCTAAACTTATCTTTATGCTGTAATTATTACAGTTTATATGCCAAAATATACATGTAAAGCCAGTCTGTAAAGATTGGCTTTAATTTTGCTGTATATTCACTAAAACAATAATAAAAAAATGGGAATAGGATATTATATATTACTGGGTGCAATTGCACTGGTAAGTTTCATAGTCAGCAACAGGCTGCAATCTAAATTTAATCATTACAGCAAGGTGCATTTGCGCAACGGCATGAGTGGCGCAGAGATAGCACAGCAAATGCTGAATGATAATGGTATTTATGATGTTAAGGTTATCTCTACGCCGGGCCGCCTTACCGATCATTACAACCCTGCCGATAAAACGGTTAACCTAAGTGAAGCGGTTTATAATCAGCGCAATGCTGCGGCGGCAGCCGTTGCGGCGCATGAAGTAGGGCATGCCGTTCAGCATGCTACGGCATACAGCATGTTGCAGTTTCGCAGTAAAATGGTTCCTGTGGTAAGTATATCATCAAGGCTTTCAGGCATCCTTATTATTGGCGGGCTTTTACTGGGGGCAGCATCCAATATAGGCTTCGGATATTACATTGCCATACTCGGTCTTGCCATGATGGCTATTGCAACGCTTTTTAGTTTTATTACGCTTCCGGTGGAGTATGATGCCAGCAACAGGGCTTTGAAATGGTTAAAACAGAATAATATGCTTACAAGCCAGGAATACAGCGGTGCGGAAGATTCGCTTAAGTGGGCTGCCCGAACCTATGTTGTAGCGGCACTTGGTGCGCTTGCCAACCTGCTTTATTTTGCTTTCCTTGTATTTGGCAGGAGAGATTAATTCTGAACTCTGAATTTACAATTGTATCTGCCGTTCTATCTGTTGGTCGAGCGATATAAACGTTTCAGTACGCGAAACTCCTTCAATTGGTTGTATACGTGTATTTAGTAGCTGCATCAGGTGTTCGTTATCCCGGCAAATAATCTTTATGAGTATAGACCAGTTCCCGGTGGTGTAATGGCATTCCAGCACTTCGGGTATTTTTCGCAGTTCTTTTACCGTTTCGGCATTGCTCGATGCTTTATCAAGGTAAATGCCTACAAACGCCATAGTGCTATACCCCAATACCTTATTATTTACAATAAATTTTGAGCCGGAGATTACTCCTGCCTGCTCCAGCTTGCGGAGCCGCTGGTGTATGGCTGCACCTGAAATACCAATTTTAGAAGCTATCTGCAAAATAGGCTTACGGGCATCCTCCATCAGGTTGCGGAGTATCTCTTTATCGATGCCGTCTATTTCAATCTGAAAGGAATTTAGTTTCATAGGGTTACAGCTTTATACAAAAATAATGTATTTATATGTGATATTGTAATTTGAGCAGCTATATAGAAGAAGCCGCCCGGGCGGGCGGCATAGATGTAAAGGTGTATGTAAAAAAGGTGTAGTTGATTTACTTTGCTAAAGTAGTTCGTTACATTTACCCTCATAAGCGTATAATTACCTGATTTTGATAAGCAGGTATAACTACCTGTGATAAAAAACCTCCCGCAGTAAAGCGGGAGGCACATAGTTAATTGAGTTAGTTATGCGGGGTTAGCTTGCAACATTGTTAGGGTTATACCCCATATATGGCACATACTTTTCGTTAAACACAACCCCGAATTCTTCGAGCTCTTTTAATATTGGCTCATATATTTCTTTGTAAATAGGTAATTGTACGCCTTTAAGTGTAATGTTGCCGTTTAGTATCTGTAAGGTAGCCATGGCAACCGGCAAACCTACAGTTTTAGCCATTGCAGTATAAGTCTGGTCTTCACCAATGCATACCATAGTAGAGTCTATCTGCTGCTTTTTGCCGTTAAGCTCATAGCCGAATTTGTGGTACATTACAATCATGTCCTTATCTTCAGGGCTAAGTGTCCACTTGTCCGAAAGTATCTTCTCTAGTATTTGTGCAGGTGTAGCATTTCTTAATCCTACTTTTTTAGAGGCGTTAAAAATATCCAGTTCCATAAGCTTATCCCACTGTATATCGTCCTGGTCAATTTTGAGGATATGCCTCAGCTTCAGCTCAACAGAATCTGTAGGGTGATAGGGAAGGAAAGCATTGGTAAAATCACGGTAGCTCATGTTCTCAGAGTTTTCCATAATGTAAGTGTCATCTGTCATGCCCAGCTGTACAAACATATTCCAGGCTTTAGAGTAGCCCACTCTTCTTAATGTACCTCTATATAATGTTAGCGCATCATCAAGTCCGTACACGCTGCGGTATTTTAAAGAATCGCGGTTGGCATAACCTTCAAACCTGCCAAAGCCTTCTACCTCCATAAATTCTGTACGGCGGAACAGTTTGTTATAAGGTATATACTTATAGTTGCCTTCCTGTATAAATTTGGCTGCGCCACCCTGCCCGGCAAGCACTACATTGCGTGGGTTCCACGTAAACTTATAATTCCAAAGGTTATTATCACTTTCGGGAGCTACAAGCCCACCGCAAAAAGATTCAAATAATAATACCTTGCCGCCTTTATCTCTTATCTCATCAAGTACCTTCATGGCACTCATGTGGTCTATACCCGGGTCTAGGCCAATTTCATTCATAAAAATAAGCCCGTTTTCTTTTACCTGTGTGTCAAGGTCCATCATGGCGGGGCTTATATATGAGGCGGTTACCATATTCTTTTTGTGCTTAATGCAGTCTTTCGCCACCTCATAGTGCAGGTGTGCCGGCAGCATAGAAATAACAATATCGGCATTGCTTATATAGTTGTTCCGTTGCTCTTCATTAAAAATGTCAAAAGCTATCGGGGTCGCCCTGGTGTGTCCTTTCGTTTTGCGCGATGCAAGCTCTACAGAAAGGTCGCCAATAGTTATATGCAGGTTTTCGGGTTCTGCTTTTTGTAACAGGTATTCTATTAAAGACGAAGCCGAGCGGCCTGCGCCAATAATTAAAACATGCCTCATAATGCTCTATTTTATAACACGAATGTAATGATTTGTTAAATATTTGTGCGGTAAAGTTCTGTAAAGTTTTTAATTTTACACTAATATTTTAGTAAAAATGGACAGAAAAATTTTAGCCACAGGTGCTTTTTTAGGTTTGGTGGCAATAGTATTAGGAGCATTTGGCGCACATGGACTCAAAAAACTTATTGAGCCGGAAGCAGTTGCCACATTTGAGACAGGTGTTAAATACCAAATGTACCATGCACTTTTCTTTTTGTTTTTAGGAAGCACTGCTTTTGCTACGCAAAAAGTTAAAAAATATATATTTATACTTGTGGTAACAGGGGTGTTATTGTTTTCAGGTTCTATCTATTTTTTAGCTTGCAATGCGCTGTTTTCTTTCGATTTTAAAACTATAGGTTTTATTACACCAATTGGAGGATTTCTATTAATTGCGGCTTGGGCGGTACTCCTGTTGCACTTAATGAAACGAAAAGGATAAATTATTTATAATT
>NZ_JAMWYY010000056.1 GCF_024305175.1 Flavobacterium sp. | reverse complement strand
CTGTTATATTGAAAATAACAGATATTAACTTAGATTTGCGTTTCGCATCATTTTTTACTGAAATCAATGAAAATTAAGTACATAGTATACGCACTGCTTCTTGTTGGAATTGGCGCTCTTATTTATTACCGTATTGCTGAAAATAAAAAAAATAAGGCTCCCGAAGGCGGGGGTGGCAAAAAGGAAATGGCAGTAAGCGGCGTAGTGGTACAACCGCAGCCCTTTACTAATGTGCTGTCGCTTTCAGGCTCTATAGAAGCCAATGAGCAGGTAGAGATAAGAAGTGAGGTATCGGGTATAGCCGAAAAAATATACTTTGAAGAAGGCACTACTGTAAAGCAGGGACAGGTACTTTTAAAGATTAATGACATTGAGCTAAGGGCACAGGCAGGAGAGGCGCGCACCAGGCAGCAGCTTGCTTCGGAAAATGAAAGGCGTGCTAACCTGCTGTTAAAAAAGCAGGCCATAAGCCAGGAAGAATATGATATTGCAAGCGCCGATTTTAAAACAGCACAGGCACAAACCCAGCTTATAAATGCACAAATAGCAAAAACATCTGTAAGGGCACCGTTTTCCGGAACAATAGGGTTACGGAATATTTCTCCGGGAACTTATGTTACACCCGAAACCTTAATTGCAAGGCTGGTAAACAGCAGTAAAGTAAAAATTACCTTTTCTATACCCGAAAAATATGCATCTGAAGTGAATCAGGGTGCAGAGGTTACTTTTACCGTTGCCGGAAGTAAAGAAGAATTTAAAGCAAAGATATATGCTTTAGAACCTGCTATTGAAGAAACCACAAGGACTTTGCGGGTGCGTGCCATAGCCGATAACAGCAAAGGTAGGCTTATACCGGGCACCTTTGCCAGCATCCGGCTGCCGCTCGAAACTATTCAGGATGCATTTTTAGTGCCGTCTCAGGCTATAGTGCCGGTTCAGGGTGGCAAAAAAGTTTTTACATCGGTAAACGGAAAAGTAAAAGAAGTGGCTGTAGAAACAGGAGCACGTACAGAAAAAGATGTAGTGGTAACCGAAGGCCTGAAAGAAGGCGACACGGTAATAACCACAGGGATATTATCATTAAAAAATGAAATGCCAGTAAAAGTAACGGTAACAACCAAACAGTAACTATGAGCTTATCTACCTTAAGTATTAAACGCCCGGTACTGGCCATAGTTATGAATGTGGCAATAATCCTGTTCGGGATTATTGGCTATACGTTTCTTGGTGTGCGAGAGTTCCCGTCTATAGACCCGGCGCAAATCTCGGTACGTACCAACTATACCGGAGCAAACGCCGACATCATAGAATCTCAGATAACAGAGCCGTTGGAAAAGGCTATCAACTCTATAGATGGTATCCGTACTATAACCTCTTCCAGCAACCAGGGTTCGAGCAGTATTAATATTGAATTTGAACTTGAAAAAGACCTTGAGGAAGCAGCGAACGATGTACGCGATAAAGTGTCTCAGGCCATAAGGCAGTTGCCTGAAGATATAGATGCACCACCTGTGGTATCTAAAGCGGATGCCGACTCTGAACCCATTATTGTAATGACAGTGCAGAGCGCACAACGTACACCTCTTGAAATTGGCGACTATGCCGAGAATGTTATTGCCGAAAGGCTGCAAACTATACCGGGAGTTAGTACCGTGCAGGTTTGGGGAGAAAAAACCTATGCCATGAGGCTCTGGATAGACCCTCTTAAGCTGGCATCATACGGGCTTACAGTAGCAGAGGTGCGCGAAGCCCTTAATAACCAGAATGTAGAGCTTCCTACAGGAAAGTTAACGGGTAACAATACAGAGCTTACCGTTAAAACACTTGGCAACTTAAGCACCGAAGAAGAGTTTAATAATATTATTGTAAAGACTGAAGGCGAGCGAATCGTTACCTTTGGCGATGTAGGGCGAGCTTCGCTTGAAGCAGAGAATCTTGAAACAAAAATGACTAATAATGGCAAGGTGCTCGTGGGGCTTGCCATAGTGCCCCAGCCGGGTACCAACTATCTTGAAATTGCCGACAGGTTTTATGAGCAGTATGAGCAGATGAAGAAAGACCTGCCAAAAGACCTCGAACTTAATATTGCCATAGACAACACCGTATTTATTGAGAAATCGGTACATGAGGTTGCCGAAACGCTTTTAATAGCCATTATACTGGTAACCCTTATTATATATATTTTCTTCAGGGACTGGGCCATAGCGTTGCGACCCCTGTTAGACATACCGGTATCGCTTATAGCTACCTTTTTTATCATGTATATTTTCGGTTTTTCGATAAATGTACTTACCCTTTTAGCAATAGTACTGGCAACGGGCCTTGTGGTAGATGACGGTATTGTGGTAACCGAAAACATCTTTAAAAAGGTAGAAGAAGGCATGTCGCCCATAGAGGCAGCCATAAAAGGCTCTAACGAGATATTTTTTGCGGTGCTCTCCATATCCATTACACTGGCTGCGGTTTTCCTTCCTGTTATTTTTCTTGAAGGTTTCGTGGGCAGGCTCTTTCGAGAGTTTGGAGTCGTCATCGCAGCGGCCGTGCTTATATCGGCATTTGTGTCACTATCACTCACGCCTATGCTTAACGCCTATCTTATTAAAGGCGGCGGACATAAAAAATCAAAATTTTATAATGTTACCGAGAAGTATTTTGAGCGCATGAATGCCGGTTATGCCGGTTCGCTTAAAGACTTCATGAAGAAAAAATGGCTGAGCTTCCCTATACTAATAGGGTGTATAGGACTGATAGCGCTATTTTACACCCTGTTGCCAAAAGAAACCGCACCCTATGATGACAGGAGCTTTGTAGGGATGAATATAACCGCACCCGAAGGCGCATCTTATGAATATATGGACCGTTTTATGCAGGAGATAGAAAAACTGATAAACGATTCGGTACCCGAAAAGAAAGTAAGCCTTGTTATTACCTCACCGGGATGGGGTTCTGCCTCTGTGAACAGCGGGCGTGTGCGTATTGCGCTTACAGAACCGGGACAGCGTGAGCGTTCGCAGGATGAGATAGCACAGAAGCTTACACAGTGGACAAAGCAATATCCTGAAGCACGTACATCTGTATCGCAACAGCCAACTATTGCTGTTAACAGGCGTGGTGGCTTCCCGATACAGTATATTATACAGGCACCTACTTTTGAAAAACTGGAGGAAAAGCTGCCGCAGTTTATGGAGGTAGTAAATAACGACCCGACATTTTCTATGACCGACCTTAACCTGAAGTTTAACAAGCCCGAAATAAATGTGACCATAGACAGGGAAAAAGCGCAAACACTGGGTGTATCGTTAATGGATGTTGCGCAGACATTGCAGCTTTCGCTTAGTGGGCAGCGTTTCGGCTATTTTATGATGAAGGGCAAGCAGTACCAGGTTATAGGACAGTTTGAGGAAGAAGACCGCAATGCTCCGCTTGACCTGACCTCTATTTTTGTAAAGATCGATACTGGGCAACTGATACAAATGGATAACCTTGTTACCATAACCGAGCAGAGCAGCCCGCCGCAACTGTACCACCACAACAGGTTTATGTCGGCAACCGTATCAGCGGGGCTTGCGCCGGGCATGAGTATCAATGATGGTATAGAAGCTATGGAAAGGGCAAAGGAAAAGGTGCTTGACGACAGCTTTACTACAGACTTGGGAGGCGAGTCCCGCGATTTTGTAGAGAGTAGCTCTAACACGCTCTTTGCATTCGGGTTGGCGTTATTGCTCATCTACCTGATACTGGCAGGCCAGTTTGAAAGTTTTATAGACCCGTTCATCATCATACTTACCGTTCCTATGGCTGTTGCCGGGGCACTGCTTTCGCTATGGCTTTTCGGGCAAAGCTGGAATATCTTCAGCCAGATTGGTACCATTATGCTGATTGGACTGGTAACTAAAAACGGTATCCTTATCGTAGAGTTCGCTAACCAGCTTCGCGAAGAAGGGAAATCAAAATATGATGCCATTGTAGAAGCGGCCGAGTCGCGCCTTCGCCCGATTTTGATGACGAGCCTTGCCATTGCACTGGGTGCATTGCCTATTGCACTGTCGCTTGGGGCGGCTTCTACAAGCCGTATCGGTATGGGTGTTGTAATTGTAGGCGGAACTATATTCTCGCTGGTGCTTACACTGTTTGTTATCCCGGGCATTTATTACATGTGGTCGAGGCCGAAGAAGCACAGGCCGGAGTTTGATAATATAGATAAACTATAATTGCTGTATGAGGAGTATAATCATATACCTCTTTGCGTGCATTGGCTTTACTGCCGGTGCGCAGGAGCTTTTAACAGTAGAAGAAGCTGTTGCCATTGCACTTAAAAATAATTACGAAATAAGAATAGCGGCTAACGAACTTAAAATTGATGAGCAAAACGTCAGCCTTGCAAACGCAGGGCTATTACCCAACCTTAGCGGGACTTTTACGCAGGATAACCAGATACAAAACTCTAGGCAGGTGAGGAGTGACGGCACCGTGCAGGAGCTGGATAATGCCCTTAACAACCGTATGGAGTATGGTATTAACCTGGGCTGGACAATTTTTGACGGTTTCGGCATGTTTGCCCGTTATGACCAGCTTAAGGAATTTGAAGATTTAGGTGAGACAGAGCTTAAGCTTACCGTGCTTAACCGCATTAGCGATGTAATGACAACATATTTTGATATAGTACAGCAACAGCAGGTGCTAAAAGCGCTTGATACTGCCATTGTTATATCAAACGAAAGGGTAGAAACCGCCCAGAACAGGTTTAGTATTGGTAAGGCTGCAAAGTTGGAAGTACTTAATGCACAGGTTGACCTTAATACCGACCAAACCAATTTTTTAAGGCAGAAAGAGCAGTACCAAAACACGAAAACCTATCTCAACGAACTAATGGCCCGCAAGCTTGATACTGATTTTGTAGTGGCAGATTCTGTAATTATTGATGACAGGCTGAAACTGGTTGACTTAATATCTTTGGCTGACAGCCAGAACCCCGAAATAAAAATTGCCCTTATTAATAAGCGTATAGCCGAGCTTAACCTGAAACAGGTACGAGCAAACCGCTATCCGCAGATTAATGTAAATACGGGCTATGTTATAACCGATGCTGAATCGAGCCTTGGCTTTGCGAGAGAGAACTACGGGCGAGGATTTAGCTATGGTGTCGGGGCTTCCATCAATATCTTTAACGGATTCCTTCAAAATCGCAACGAAAAGATTGCAAAGCTGCAGATAGATAATTCGCAACTACAGATAGAACAGCAAAAGCAAACGGTAAACTCACAGTTAATGACAGCTTTTCAAACCTATCTTACCAATTTAGAGCTGGTAAAGCTTGAAGCGCGTAACGAGGAGATAGCCGAGGAAAACCTTGATATTACCATGGCAAAATTCAGGATAGGTACTATAACCACACTTGAGGTGCGCACGGCGCAGTTAAACTATATAAATGCAATGGCACGAAACAGTTCGGCACAGTTTCAGGCAAAAATGTCAGAAGTAAGGCTTAAAGAGCTTGCCGGCAACATAGAACTGGAATAAAAAAAGCCTCAAAAATTACAGTTACTTACAGCACTTTAGTGATTACTGTAATTTTTGAGGCTGCTTTATATCCTTAACTATCTTTTACTCAGAAGCAATTTTCTTTAGGCTTGCTATGGTATCGGCAGGGTTGTCGCTTTTAAACACAAAATTACCGGCTACAAGTACATCTGCACCCGCCTCAACAAGCTTAGCCGCATTTTTATCGCTTACACCACCATCTATCTCTATAAGTGTATTAGCACCATTGCGTGTTATGATCTCTTTTAGCTGCCTTACTTTTTTATACGTATTTTCTATAAAAGACTGCCCGCCAAAGCCTGGGTTAACACTCATCATGCAAACAAGGTCGGTGTCGTTAATAACATCTTCCAGCAGGCTTACATTGGTATGCGGGTTTATTGCTATACCGGCTTTCATGCCTTCGGCTTTAATAGCCTGTAGTGTGCGGTGCAGGTGTGTGCAGGCTTCAAAATGCACACTAAGGTTTGTAGCACCAAGTTCGGCAAAGGTTTTTATATAGCGGTCTGGCTCAACAATCATGAGGTGCACATCAATCGTTTTTTTGGCATGGCGGGCAATAGCATCCAGTACCGGCATCCCGAAAGATATGTTAGGCACGAACACGCCATCCATAATATCAATATGAAACCAGTCGGCCTCACTATTGTTAATCATTTCGATATCGTGCTGCAGGTTGGCAAAATCTGCCGAAAGCACCGATGGTGCAATAAGGGTATTTTTCATGTTATATGCTGTGTTGTTGTATGGCTGCAAAGATAATGCGTATAATGCAATTTTTACAGATATAAAAAGGTGTAAAAAAGAAAAACTCCGGTAATCAGCCGGAGTTCAATCATCAATCAAAAAACGAACAGTTATTGAACTGTAAGTGCTTTAAATATTTTAAGTATCGGAATTTCATTATTTGATGCGCCAAAATACAACATTTAGCTAAAATATAAAATTCCTGAAACAAAATTTTCGGAAAATATGCTTATCCCAAGTAGGTTTTCAGGATTTTGCTGCGTGATGTGTGCTTTAACCTCCTGATAGCCTTTTCTTTAATCTGACGCACACGCTCGCGGGTAAGGTCAAAAGTTTCACCTATTTCCTCAAGCGTCATCGGATGCTGGTCTCCTAAACCGAAGTAAAGGCGCACTACATCAGCCTCACGTGGTGTAAGCGTTTCAAGCGCCCTTTCAATTTCTGTGCGTAACGATTCGTGAATCAGCTCGCGGTCAGGGTTTGGCGATTCGCCTGAACGTAAAACGTCATAAAGGTTAGAGTCTTCACCTTCAACAAGTGGTGCATCCATAGATAGGTGGCGGCCCGAGTTTTTCATGCTCTCCTTAACATCGTTAACGGTCATGTCAAGCTCTTTCGCTATTTCTTCTGCCGAAGGGGCACGCTCGTTACTTTGCTCAAGCAAAGCATACATTTTATTGATCTTGTTGATAGAGCCGATTTTATTCAGCGGAAGGCGCACAATCCTTGACTGCTCTGCAAGAGCCTGCAATATAGACTGGCGAATCCACCAAACGGCATACGATATAAATTTAAAACCGCGGGTTTCATCAAAACGCTGTGCGGCTTTTATAAGTCCTAAGTTACCTTCGTTAATAAGGTCAGGAAGGGTTAACCCCTGGTTTTGGTACTGCTTCGCTACCGATACCACGAACCTTAGGTTAGCTTTAGTCAGTTTTTCAAGTGCCCTCTGGTCTCCCGCTTTAATGCGTTGTGCCAGTTCTACCTCCTCATCCGCAGTAATTAAATCTACTTTTCCAATCTCCTGAAGGTATTTGTCCAGTGAAGCAGTTTCCCTGTTGGTTACCTGCTTGGTTATTTTTAATTGTCTCATGTAATAAATCCTGAGTGTTTAAAGTATGTGGGTAGTTATACGTAACAGGTAAAGAAAAAGTTACACACAGCTAACAAATTTTTAAAATTTAACTTTTGGGCAAATAAAAACCCTGCCGTTTCGGGCAGGGTTGGTTCTGTTTGTTGCTTTACTGGTAAATTATGTTAGGTAAGTCTGCCTAAAAGCCCCGGCATTTGTTTGCCCTGAACTTCAAATACCGCTTTTAACCATAAAGGAAATAAAAGTGGCACTACTATAAAGGATAGCTTGTTAAAGCCCCATGCCTCTGCAAATTCAAAATGAATAAAGTGCATGGTAGCCCTGGTTAATCCGCAGGCATAACATTCCATACCGGCCAGCATTTTAGAAAGGCAAACACTTTCGCCTTTGTCAAAAAAATCAGATGGTAACAGGAACAATACAAACGGAGCCAGCAATGTAACCCAGACTCTTGTATAGAAGACAAACTTTTTAATCATTATTTACTATAAAAGGTAAGCTGTTACAGTGTTTTAGAGTACCTTCCGTTCTTAGGCTGAAGATCTCCTGTGATGATCCTTACAAGGTCAATAAGAGCCCAGATACCACAACCACCAAGAGTTAGTAACTGAACGATACCTTGCCAAGTGTAGCCAAGGTAAAAACGGTGGATACCAAGACCACCTACAAGAGCACAAAGAACAAGTGCGATAACCTGGCTTTTTCCGCTTGCAGCAGCTGCAGGAGAAGAAAGCTCGTCATTTTGCTCTTCAACAACTGTTACGTTGTTTGTAGTAGTTCTTTGCACAGGGAAAGAAGCATACATAGCCGTTACTGAAAGCATCAGCACAGCAACTAGTGAAAACAATAGTTTTAATTTCATAGATAAATGTTTTAAGTTTGTGCCAAATATATAAAAAACTTCACATGAAAATAAAACTGCTTTTAACTTTCTTTATATTTTCTTTAACTATTTATTCACAAGAGAAGTATGAGTACTACGGCGGTGTTAAGTTAAATGGTGATGATAAGACAATTATATCCTACAGGTTAGTGTTTACCGAACAGGACGGAAAAATTACAGGATACTCTGTTACAGACCTTGGCGGTGAACATGAAACAAAAAATGTGGTATCAGGTTTTTATAATAAGAAGACAAAAGAGTTTACTTTTAAAGAAAAAGATATCCTTTACACTAAGTCACCCATAAGTGATGATATGTTTTGTTTTATCAATTTTACAGGAAAAGTAAAGCTTGTAAACGATAACAGCGCTATGGAGGGCGACTTTAAAGGGCTCTTTAAGAACAATACAAAGTGTATTGACGGTACAATTACGCTTATTGGCAACGCCAAAATATATAAGATGTTAAACAAGCTTAATAAGAAAATTCAGCGTTCCGGTAAAGTAGATGAAGAGACCAAGCGTAAAGTTAACCCTGTTGCCATACTTGACAGCCTGAAGGTAAACAACCTGATAAAGAACCAAAACCTTAACGTGTTTGTAGATTCTGACAAGGTATTACTTGAGATCTGGGATGCCGGTAAAGAAGATGGCGACAAGATAAGCCTGCGCCAGAATGGTGAGTTTATACTGCGCGATTACCAAGTAACCAATAAGAAAAGGATTGTAACAATAGATATGTCTAAAACCACTACCTTCCAGATAACTGCCCTTAATGAGGGGACTGTTGCGCCCAATACCGCTATGATAAGGCTGATAGATAAGGACAGGACTGTTGAGCTGATGAGTAACCTTAAACAGAACGAAAGTGCCTCAATAACACTGATAAAAAGAAAAGAATAGCCGCAAGGCTATTTTTTTCTTTTATAACCCTGTGTGAGTCTCCTCCTGCATCCGCAGCAGGTAGTGTGCTGTTTTTTGCCTTGCCCTGTTAAAGAATATTTTACGGTCTCTGGTGCCCGATTGGTTCAGCGATTTAGAGTTGCGTATCTGGTGACGGAAGAAATCCTTTGCATTGGTGCAGGTTTCCTTATCAGATGTTATAAAATAGCCCAGCATAGTATAAGGTACAAAAAGCGCCTGCTTTTCGGGAGCGGTTATCAAAACATTATTGTTAAGGATTAAAAGCTCGTTGTAATACAGACAGTAATTAGCATTTTCAGTACTGCATTTATGTTCCACTTCTGTAAGTACCTTTTCAAGGTCTGCACAAAGCAGCTCTGCGTTTTGCAGGTTTAAAAGCCCCGCCTGGAAATAGTAATAAATTTGCTGCAGGGTACTGTTTATAGTAGTATCATTCCATATTTCATGCACTTCGGCACTTTCATAAACAGCTTTAAGTTTAGTGCTGTATTCCAGTAATGAGCGGCTTAGCGTAAAGTTTTCGAAAGTATTATCGGTTTCCGAACCACGAAGCAGGTTAAGCCATACATACATTTTAAATTTAGAGAGAAGTGTGCCGCCAATGGTATGAAACAGCGGTATGTCCTTCGCCGAATAATACATTTTTGCACCATCAGTATTTTTAAAATACTCCAGCCGCCGGGCAGATTCCATAAAGTAAACTTCCATATCGGCTTCGCTCTGTATTTCTTTAGTTTTCTCGACAATAACTTTTTTGCTGTCGGTAAAAAGTAGGTCCATAGACAGTGAAAAGTGTTTGCAAAGTGCTATTGTTTCTTCTATAGAAAATTTACTTTTCAGCGATATGCGCCTGTGTGCCGCATCATAGCTAATATTAAGTATAGCAGCAACTTCATCTATTACAGATGCATTTTGGGGTATGTGATTTCGTATCGTACGAATTAATTTATCCTGATTACTCATTTGCGAAAAACACAAATGTAAGGTTTATTATTATTTATTGTCACAATTCAAGTTGTTTTTATCACAATAGATTTGCTTCAGATATAAAACAAATTTTTATGAAGACATTTAATTTGATTGCAGCACTTTTGAGCTTTACATTTTGTTTTGCACAATATGACACTCCGCCGTATAACAGTAACTTACCGCAGGATGTACGCAAAAAAAATGAAAACGTGAGTTTTGAACCCGGCCTGAGAGTGCCTATAGGTGCTCTTGCTGATGTAATGGGAGCTTCGCCGGAACTTGGTATATGGGTTCGCGGGAGGATTAATGACAACAATTACCTGGATATTGGCGGTTCTGCTTTTGCACTGGAAGAAGCAAATGAGTTTATGTATACAAGCAGGGGCAATACTTATGGCGTAAAGTTAAAAGGGGCAGGAGGTACAGCGGGTTTCAGGCTTGCAAAGGTTTATGACTTATCAGCAGGTAAGTACAAAACAGGGCTGGAATGGCTTTCTACCTTTGGTTATGCCTTTTTAACGTATGAAGATAAATATACTATTACAGGTAATCATAATAACAGTTTTGAAAAAACTGACCTCAAAGCATTCCATACGTTTACGCTGGGGCAGGGCTTTCGTTTTACGGTAGATAATGTTGGCTTGCAGATTAACTATAACTATTCACCATACGGGCAGTTTAACAGCCATGTAAGCAGTGGCTTTGGCGCACACAGCCTTAGCGCGGGTGTAATTTATAAGCTTTAGAAATACTTAATTTAAAAAGATTATGAAGAAATTACCAATATTACTTATACTCTTTCGCCTGCTGCTTGGGCCAGTAATGATTAGCATAACCTATTATTATGGTAAAAGCGCATCCCTTACATTAACTCTATTATTGTTCTTGGGCTTACTATCTGATATTTTTGACGGTATTGTGGCGCGCAGTACCGGCGTTTCTTCGGCAAAGTTAAGGCGCATGGACAGCCAGACCGATCTTGTGTTCTGGCTCTGTGCAGGATGGTGTGCATGGCTGCTGCACCCGCAGATAATTATAGACAATAAATATGCTATCATTACTATTTTTGTAATGGAGGCAGCAACATATGTATTCAGCATTTTAAAGTTTGGCAAAGAAACCTGTACGCACGCATGGCTTTCCAAGCTATGGGGTATTACACTGTTTGTTGCTTTAACATCAATTATCGGATTTGGAAACGGGGGTGTGCCACTTGCGCTGGCAGTTGTTTTCGGGATAATTTCGCATATAGATGTATACCTCATTATACTACTATTGCCTGAATGGACACATGATGTGCCAAGTTGTTACCATGCATGGCTTATCCGTAAAGGGAAGCCTTTTAAAAAGTATAAGTTATTAAACAGTTGAGGTTTATTCCTATTATACCAGGGATTTATATAAGGATATCAGGTTTATCGGCTGCACTTCGTTTCGCTTGAAATGGAACTAGTGGAGGTTGGGTTTTCCATTCCGACCGCAGTGGAGGAATCTCTTGTTTTGTATAAAGATTTCTCGACTTCACTTTGTTTCGCTCGAAATGGAAGCATCTTCCATTCCTAACTTTTTGAGAAATATCGGGTTAGTGTTTCCCTTCCGACCTTAGTGTAGAAATCTTTATATGAAAAAACCCGGTGCAATGCACCGGGTTTTACTTATGTTCAGGGAATAATAATTATTCCTGAGAGTCATTATTATGGCTTTCGCCTTCCGCATCATTTCTGCGTTCTTCCCTCGGGCCACGGTCGCGTGAGTTCCTGTCGTCCCTTCCGCCACGGTTATCCCTGTTGCGGTTGTCGCGGTTACGGTTATCACGGTTGCCGCCGCCTTCCCTCGGTCCCCTGTCCTCGCGCGGAGGGCGGTTCTCATCCCTTGGCGGGCGTGGAAGCAAAGCTTTTCTTGATACTTTTTCTTTACGGGTTTTAGGGTCTATGCCAATATATTTAACTTCAAATACATCGCCCATATTAACCACGTCAGAAACATTTTCAGTACGCTCCCATGCAAGCTCACTCACGTGTAGCAGCACTTCGTTGCCCGGTGCCTGGGTATATTCTACCACTGCGCCAAAATCAAGCATCTTGATAACCTTAACCTCATACGTTTCGCCAACTGAAGGCTTAAATATGATAGAGTCAATCTTATCAAGTACCGCCTTAATTCCTTCAGGGCTTGTACCTAAAATTTCTACTTCTCCCTGCTCATCCACTTCGTTTATTACAATTGTAGTACCCGTAGCCTTTTGCAGTTCCTGTATTACTTTACCACCAGGGCCAATAAGCGCACCGATAAATGCACCCGGTATAGTGGTCTTAATGATTTTAGGAGCGTGGCGTTTTACATCTTCCCTCGGCTCGGCAATAACTTCTGTTAGCTTACCAAGAATGTGCATACGGCCTTCACGGGCCTGGTCAAGGGCTTTCTCCATAATCTCATAGTTAAGGCCCTCTATCTTGATGTCCATCTGGCAGGCAGTAATACCGTCTTCGGTACCTGTAACTTTAAAGTCCATATCGCCAAGGTGGTCTTCATCACCAAGAATGTCGCTTAACACGGCATAACGCCCTGTCTTATCATCAGAGATAAGACCCATTGCTATACCCGATACAGGTTTTTTCATCTTTATACCGGCATCCATAAGTGCAAGCGTACCTGCACATACAGTAGCCATAGATGATGAACCGTTAGATTCTAATACTTCAGATACTATACGGATTGTATAAGGAACATCCGAAGGCAGCATGTTTTTAAGTGCACGTTGTGCAAGGTTACCGTGGCCTACTTCACGCCTTGAAGTTCCCCTGAGTGGTTTTGCTTCACCTGTAGAGAACGGCGGAAAGTTATAGTGCAGGTAAAAACGCTCTTCGCCCTGTTCTGACGGAAGGTCTATTACATTAGCCTCGCGTGAAGTACCAAGGGTTACCGTAGCAAGCGCCTGGGTTTCGCCGCGTGTAAATAATGCTGAACCGTGTGGTGAAGGCAGGTAATCTACCTCGCACCATATAGGGCGTATCTCGTTGGTCTTACGTCCGTCAAGACGCAGGCCAAGATCTAATATTACATTACGAACCGCTTCTTTTTGCGACTGCTTAAGATATTTACTGATAAGCTCGCCTTTTTCAAGAAGTTCCTCCTCTTCAAAAGCAGCCAGTATTTCTTCCTTAATTTCGGCAAACTTTTCACCACGCTCATGCTTTGCAGAACTTTCTTTTGCAATGGCGAAGTATTTTTCGTAGCTCAGTTCAAATATCTTAGCTTTAAGCTCGTCATCATTAGCTTCAGCTTCATATTCCCTGAAGCCTTTGTTAACAGCTGCCCTTAAGCGTTCCTGAATCTCTATCTGTTTCTTGATGGCTTCGTGTGCAAACTTAATTGCCTCTACCATTTCAGCTTCAGATATTTCCTTCATTTCACCTTCTACCATTGCAACAGAGTCAGCGCTCGCACCAATCATCATATCAATGTCGCTTTCTGCAAGCTGCTCACGGCTTGGGTTTATGATAAGCTCTCCGTTTACACGGCCTACGCGCACTTCAGATATAAGTGTGTAGAAAGGCACATCTGATACGGCAAGCGCTGCAGAGGCGGCAAGGCCCGCAAGCGAATCAGGCATAACGTTTTCGTCATGGCTCATCAGCTGTATCATTACCTGTGTCTCGGCGTGGTAATCATCCGGAAACAAAGGGCGCAGTACCCTGTCTACAAGGCGCATGGTAAGTACTTCCGCATCGCTTGGGCGTGCCTCGCGCTTAAAGAAGCCACCGGGAAAACGCCCTGCGGCAGCAAATTTTTCACGGTAATCTACCGTAAGGGGTAAAAAGTCTATACCGGGTGCGGCAGTCCTGGCCGATACCACGGTGGCAAGCAGCATGGCGTCTCCCATGCGAACAACTACTGAACCATCGGCCTGCTTTGCCAGTTTGCCGGTCTCGATGGAGATGGAGCGTCCATCACCAAGGTCAATAGTTTCTTTAATAACGTTTAAACTCATACGTTTTTAAGTCATTTGATTAAACAATGGGTTTGTTGTAGTTGTGTTGTTGTGTGTCGTTGTTGTTGTAGTAACCCAATGAAAAACCAAAACTTTTTCTGCAATATAAATAAAACAAAAAGAGGCGCGCGGGCACCTCTTCTCATCTCGATTATTTTCTGATGTTCAATTCTTTGATAATCTCACGATACCTGTTAATCTCTTTTTTCTTGAGGTAGTCAAGAAGGCTCCTTCTTTTACCTACCAGCTTAACAAGCGAGCGCTCTGTGTTAAAATCGTGACGATTTTTTTTAAGGTGCTCTGTAAGGTGGTTAATCCTGAATGTGAAAAGCGCAATCTGGCCTTCGGCAGTACCTGAGTCCTGTCCGTTTTTGCCGTGCTTTGCGAAAATTTGTTCTTTAACTTCTTTAGTCAAGTACATGCCAATATTATTTAAATAATTTTTATGTAACCTCAGGTCTATCCTGATTGGGTGCAAAGGTAAACAAAAAAACTGTTCGTGCAAGCGTAAAGTTTCAAGTTTCAAGTTTAATACTTGTGTTTAATAATCAATGGCTTATAAACATGAAACTTTAAACTTTAAACCAGAATTAAAACAGCTTCGCTACTTCTTCATTTACAAACTCAAGGAAACGTTCATCATTTTCGGTAAATGCATCCAGTATATTAGAGTCGATATCTATTTGCCCAATGTTTTTGCCATCTACAAAAAGTGGTACCACAATTTCAGATTTTACCGTTATGCTGCACGCAATATAATTGTCCTGTGCGGTAACATCGGGCACTACAAAGTTTTTGTTAGATACTGCTACCTGCCCGCATATACCTTTGCCAAACGGTATAACAGTATGGTCTGTAGGCTCGCCGGCATAAGGTCCCAGTATAAGTTCTTCTTTCTCTCCGTTCCTGAAGTAGAAGCCTACCCAGTCATAATAATCTATATTGTCTTTTAGCAGGTGGCACACCTGCAACAGCTTTTCATCGCGCAGCGTATTATCGTGGTGCAGTATGTCGGTTACTTTGGGTTTTAGCTCTTCAAATGTCATATTCAAATATATTTACTGCAAAAGTACATATTGGCTGTTATTTTACCTTAGCTGTTTTTGTTATTTTTGTTGAAAATAGCGTAAATGAGCATCTGGCAAAAAAACCGCCCTTTCTTTCTGTTCCTTATCAAGTTCGGGCTTAGCTACCTTATACTTTCTGTACTGTATTGGCTTTACCTGAGCCAGTATAATGCCGAAGCTAACGAAGCCGATGGTATGACCACTATTGTTGCAGAGCAATCTCAGGATGTGGCGCTGTGGCTTGGGCAGGAAGCATATATTACAGAGCACCCCGAACAGCCGTCTTACAGGTTCTTTATTAATAATAAAGCTGTCGCAAGGGTAGTGGAAGGCTGTAATGCCGTGAGCGTAATGATTTTGTTTGCTGCGTTTGTAGTGGCTTTCTCTACCACGTTTAAGCGGACTTCGCTTTTTATACTGGCAGGCATTGTTATTATACACTTACTAAATGTTGTGCGTGTGGCCCTGCTTTCTATGGGTTTTTATCATTACCCTGAATATAAAGAGCTGATGCATGACATACTTTTTCCGTTATTTATATATGGGGTTGTTTTTGCTTTATGGGTGTTGTGGGTAATGAAAATATCAGGTTATGGAAAAAAGCATTAAAATAAACCCTGTTTCGGCATTAGGTATTGTTGTGCTGGTTGTTATGCTGGTGCTGGTACGCTTGTTTCAGAATGAATTATTTTACGACCCACTTATACCTTTTTTTAAAAAGGAAGGTGCGCCACTGCCGCAAATGGACGACTTTGATCTTTTTCTGGGCCTTGGCTTCCGCTATTTCCTTAACAGCTTTATTTCACTTGGTATATTGTGGCTCGTTTTTAAAGACGGGGCAATAATCAGGTTGTGTTTTATGTTGTATTGCGGGCTCTTTATGCTGCTTACGGCTGTATTCTTTACTGTGTTGAAAGCAGATGATATTAACCTGCTGTTGCTCTTTTACGTAAGGCGCTTTCTTATACAGCCCCTGTTCCTGATACTTTTCTTACCTGCTTTTTACTACCAGAAAGTTATCCGAAATTAAAAAAAATAGCGTAACACGCTGCATAATAGGGATAAATTGCTAATTTTGCATAGCAATGAAATTAAAAAAGCACATAAGTTTTGTTTTGTCGTTTCTCATATTGGCTGCCAATATGGGCTTCGCACTTAATGTGCATTATTGCAAAGGCGAAATCTCTCAGGTTTCGCTGGCTTATAAGTTGCAGGAGCCGTGCGGCACACATCCTGTAAACAATCATCATATTAAAGAAGAAGGCAAGAAATGCTGTGGCACAGCAGATGGTACCCACAAAAGCTGCTGCAAAAATGAGCTGGTAAAGCTAAAGGATAAAGCAGATAATCCTGTTCTTGTAAAATCGTTACAATTAGAGCTTTCCGGTTTTTATACCATCAACGAATGGAAGCCTGTGCAATTTTACCAATTGCAACAGCCTGTAAAGCAGGAGTGTCCCGCTTATTATTGTGACTCTCATGCACCGCCTCTTTTTAAATTATACTGTAAGTATATTTTATACGCTTGATGTAATGTTATAACTCAGTTTTCCTTTACAGGAAATAGATTGATTTTATAAACATTACATACTCATTTTATGCAAAAAATATTTTTAATGGTATTTCTGTTGTCGGCAGCTTTTGCACAGGCACAGGAAACACTAAGCGGTAAAATTCTTGACGAGCAGAAACAACCGCTACCCGGAGCCAGTGTATATTGGCTAAATACTTCTACAGGTGCCTCTACAGATGGCGAAGGGCTTTTTGAACTTCCTTACCAGCCTGAATACAAACAAATTGTTATAAGCTATATAGGCTATAAAACCGATACGCTAAGTGTGAGCAGCCCTGCCTATATTACCCATACCATGACACCCGATAAAGGCAGAGAGCTTGACGTGGTTGAGGTAAACAAAACCCGTAGTAGCCTGCAGCGTTCTCATGTAGAGGCAGCAAATGTAACCAATATGGGCAGTAAAGAGTTACTTAAAGCAGCCTGCTGTAACATTGCCGAAAGCTTTGAAACCAACCCATCTGTAGATGTTAACTTCTCTGATGCCTTAACCGGTACAAGGCAGATAAAAATGCTTGGGCTTACAAGCCCGTACCTGCTTATAGCAGAAGAAAATATACCTGCGGTTCGCGGGGCATCTCAGGCTTACGGGCTTTCTTTTGTGCCGGGCACATGGGTAGAAAGCATACAGATAACAAAAGGGGCAGGCCCTGTAATCAACGGATATGAAAGCATTTCAGGACAAATAAACTATGAGCTTATAAAGCCTGCTGATGATATACCTTTTTTCCTGAATGCATATGGCGGTATGGGCGGCCGTTTTGAGCTGAATACCCATTTTAATAAAAAGGTGTCTGATAAATGGAGCAGCAGCCTTTTTGTGCATGGTAATACCCGTGCATTTAAGAACGACATGAATGATGACGGCTTTCTTGATAACCCCCTTGCAAAACAAATTAACGTGATTAACCGCTGGCAGTACACCGACGCCGAAAAAGGCTGGGTAAGTTTTATAAACGCACGTTACATGCGCGATGAAAAGCAGGCCGGCGAAGTAGATTTTGACCCTGATACTGATAAGTTTACCACAAACCACTGGGGATCTGAAATTGATACAGATAAACTGGACCTTTCGGCAAAACTGGGATATGTATTCCCTGATATGCCTTACCAGAGTATTGGGCTGCAAACAGCCTATAACTGGCACAAGCAGGATTCCTACTTTGGCTTTAACCGTTATGATATAGACCAGAAGAGTTTTTACTCTAACCTGATATTAAACTCCATTATTAATAATACGCTTAATAAGTTCTCTGCCGGTTTAAACTTCAGTTACGACAAGTATAACGAGTTTGTGGCATTGCCGGGTTCAATTGGTTTAACATCGCGCGATTTTGACAGGGTAGATAACTCGGTAGGTGCATTTTTTGAATATACTTATGATAACACTGATGATCTTACCATAGTAGCCGGTGCGCGCTTTGATGTGCACAACCGCCTGGGTGCTTTCTTTACCCCGAGGCTGCACCTTCGTTACAACCCGTGGGAGAGGGGCGTGCTTCGCCTTTCGGCGGGCAGGGGCAAAAGGGCTGCTAATATTTTTGCTGAAAACCAGCAGTATTTCGGCAGTTCGCGTCAATTCTCTATAAATGATAATAACGGAAACGTGTACGGGCTTAACCCTGAGATTGCCTGGAATTATGGCCTCAGCTTTATGCAGGGCTTTACATTGTTTAACAGGAATGCCGAATTTATAGTAGATTTTTACAGGACTGATTTTCAGGAGAAGGTAGTAGCAGATGTTTATGCATCGCCTCAACAGTTAGTGTTTTATAATGTTGGCAGTGGCAGTGCCTATGCCAACAGCTTTCAGGCAGAGCTTAACTATGAAATTACCCGTCATTTTAATATACGTACTGCATACAAATACTATGACGTAGCTACAGATTACCTTACTACAGGCAACCAGCAAATGCCGTTGCAGCCAAAGCACAGGTTTTTTGCTAACTTAGCTTATGAAACCCACGTGCATGAAGGCGGCAAACAATGGAAGTTCGATTTTACATACAACTGGCTGGGCAAACAGCGCCTGCCATATACCGGAAGCAACCCTGTTGCAGACCGTATGCCTGAATATTCACCTTCATTCTCTTTAATGAATGCACAAATTACACGAAGCTTTTCAAGCGTGTTTGAGGTGTATGTTGGCGGAGAGAATATAGGGAACTACAGGCAGGATAAAGCTATTTTAGGGGCAGATAACCCTTTCGGCCCGCATTTTGATACTTCTATAGTATATGCGCCTGTGTTTGGGCAAATGTATTATGCAGGTTTACGCTTTAAGATAAAATAAACCAATTGATACAATTAATTATATTTACAAAACTTAAATTACAGATTATGAAGAAACTGATTGTTATACTTGTAGTGGTGCTGGCAGGCTTTGCAGCCCAGGCACAGGAAAAGAAGAACAAAAACGCAAAGCACGAAATAGCGGTTAAAGGCAACTGCGAAATGTGCGAAAAACGTATAGAAAAAGCCGCTTTAGGGGTTAAAGGTGTTAAATATGCCGACTGGCATGCCGATCATCAGGATCTTCATCTTATTATTGATGAAAACAAATGCAGCCTTGATGATGTGCGAAAGGCAATAGCCAAGTCCGGCCACGATACCGATACAGTTAAGGCAGATGACAAAGATTATGAAAAGCTGCACGACTGCTGCCAGTACGACAGAGGATAATATAAATCATACATAAGTATATTATAGCCCCGGCATAATGCCGGGGC